>CAXEUI010000361.1:0-1516 GCA_963999335.1 uncultured Candidatus Poseidoniales archaeon | reverse complement strand
CGGGCATCTTCACTGCCTCATTCCTTGCCGATCAAGCAACAGTCAAGGAAGATGATGTGAAGACCATCACCGAGGCGGATGCGGTTGCACTCGTGGCTGCATTTGATGAGACCAACGACCACCGATTCTCAATCATCATCGTCGGCGGAAATGAGTCCATTGCAGGTTCTTCAGAGATCGGGGATACGCATCCAACGATTGTCGAACAGGGCGGACCAGTTGATTGGTGGGCCAAATCCATGCGAGATTACGTATGGGCTCCACTCGGAATCGGGGTAGCATTGCAATGGATTATCCTCGGAATGCTCGTTGGGGTGGCCATGGGCTCTGCCGGTGCTCAATCTCGTTCGATGTTCTCACAATTGGTCCCTGAAACACGCACTTCAGAGTTCTTCGGATTCTTTGGCTTCCTTGGTAAATCAGCCGCAATGATCGGGACCTTCATCTACGGTATCACCAGCTCGGCATTTGATAGCCGTGTCGCGCTCATGACGGTCACCGTCGTCATTCTGATTGGCACCTATATTGCCAACAAGATAGATTTGGAGGAAGGGATTCGTGTTGCGGCTGAGGAAGATGCCCGAAACCGCGGAGAATCAGCCGGTAAAGAGTGAGTGTAATCACCACTGGTTCATCTCATGAGTCTGAACATTGCGCGGCATCATCGCTTTATCTCATGTCATGAAGTCACTAATTGTGGTCGAGGTTCTGCATGTCGTGACCGGCGCGTTCGGCTATACTGGCCGATGGATTGCTCATCGTCTTCTAGAGAAAGGGATCCGCGTCAGAACACTGACCAACGCAATCGGAAGGGACGACCCTTTCGATGGCAGGGTGGAGGTACATTCACTGGACTTCGATGACCACGCTGCACTCGTGGAATCATTACGTGGAGCGGAGGTGCTCTACAACACCTACTGGGTTCGTTACAATCATCCACGTCGCAACTTCGATCATGGAATAGCGGTGGAGAACAGCAGGCGCTTGTTCGCAGCTGCTGCTGAAGCCGGAGTTGAGAGAATCGTCCATCTTTCCGTCGCCCATCCGCACAAAGCCCCTGACTGGACCTACTTTCGGGGTAAGGTCGCTGTCGAGGAACTCCTCCACGCCTCCAATCACTCCTATGCAATTCTTCGCCCAACCGTATTGTTCGGCGGTGGACGGAATGTGCTAATCAACAACATCGCATGGATGCTGAGAAAATTCCCGGTATTCGGGGTATTTGGCATGGAATTTTCCTCCGTTAGCTCGTGAAACCGTGAACCTGACGGTGATACCGAGGGAACCACGAGACGTTGTAGGAGGCCAGCACTTGACCGGCGACCTTGGTATTTCCCTGTCCGCCCTTCCAACCCGTGAAACCGAAGGAGAACTCCGGGTCCTTGGTTAGATAGAAATTCATCCAAGGATTACGAGCATTGATCCAGAACAAGGTCTCTGAAGAAGCCAGATTCAACGACGGATAGGTCGTGACGGCTCCATTGGTAGTCTGAGTCAAATAATCGCTGGCGGTCTC
>CAXEUI010000360.1:0-1523 GCA_963999335.1 uncultured Candidatus Poseidoniales archaeon | reverse complement strand
AAGTCTTGCGACATCAAATCGAAGTCATCGAGACCTTCCCCGGCTCAGAATTGATTGGCAAGGCGTACCAGCCCCTATTCCCCGATGCTGTGGATCGAGATGGTAGCGAGACTGCATGGACTGTTGTGGGTGCTGACTTCGTGACAACCACGGATGGAACAGGTGTGGTTCACACCGCTGTGATGTATGGTGAGGATGACTACACCCTGGGAATGGAGGTTGGATTTCCGGCTCAGCACACGGTCGATATGGATGGGCGATTCTTCCCAGGCACTCACAATTCACTCGATGGCAGATATGTCAAGGACTGTGATGACGACATCATCGACCTGCTCCACTACGACAACCAACTCTACCGTGAGAAGATGTATGTTCACGATTATCCACACTGTTGGAGAACCGGGCACCCGTTGCTCTACTATGCGATGGATTCGTGGTTCGTTCGCATGACTGAGGTCAAGGAGAGATTGCTCGAGTTCAATGACCAAGTGGAATGGGCGCCCGCAAATATCGGCACTGGAAGATTCGGAGAATGGCTTCGAAATGTCAAGGATTGGGCGATTTCACGTGAGAGATACTGGGGCACCCCACTCCCAGTCTGGATTTGTCCGGATTGCGGCCATCAGCACTGTGCCGGCAGCCGTGATGAGTTGAGAGACTTGGCCGTTGATGCCTCCAAGGTGACCGATGACCCACACCGACCATTTGTCGATGAGGTGCTTCTGCACTGTCAGGCCGAGGGCTGCAGCGGCGAGATGGTACGCGAGACGTATGTGATGGACTGTTGGTTCGACTCGGGCTGCGCCTTCTTCGCTCAGTGGCACCACCCGTTCGCTGGCACCGAGAAGTTGGAACAGAATTTCCCCATCGACTACATCTGCGAGGGCGTCGACCAGACCCGGGGATGGTTCTACACCCTGCTGGCCGTCTCCACCACCGTCTTTGACTCAATTTGCTACAAGCGCTGTCTTTCTCTGGGACTCATCCTCGATGCACACGGAAAGAAGATGTCCAAATCAGATGGCAACATTGTGGATCCATGGAATCACTTCAACCGAGAAGGGGCCGATGCCACTCGATGGTACATGGTGACCGCAGGTGCACCTTGGAGCCCACTCAAATTCGATTCCTCAGCAGTGCGCGACACCTATGGCAAGATGTTCCTGACCCTGTGGAACTGCTACAAGTTTCACACGGATTATGCCGCACTGGATGACTTCGACCCGGAGGCGAGTGATTGCCCTGTTGCGAGCCGCTCCTCGCTGGACCGCTGGATTATCTCAAAACTGAATTCCGTCGTCTCAGATTACCAAGCCCAGTTCGAGTCTTGGGACTTCCACAAGGCCTGTCGAGATCTTGAGGAATTCTTGGTGAACGACCTCTCCAACTGGTATGTCCGCCGTTGCCGACGCCGGTTGTGGGATGAGGGTGACAGTGCAGACAAGATGGCTTGCCAGCACACATTGCACGATGTTCTCACCACGCTCTGTCGTCTGATTGCACCCGTCTCTCCGTTCATGGTC
>CAXEUI010000359.1:0-1528 GCA_963999335.1 uncultured Candidatus Poseidoniales archaeon | reverse complement strand
GGGGGGACCGATTCACCCTATCGAGAAACATCGAATATTCACGACGGGTCGATGTTCACTGCCGACATGTCGATTCAAAATTTCGTCGGTGACAGTTTCCGGGGAGCGACCTGGGTCAGTATCCACAATGGAGGAGGTGTTGGATGGGGGGAAGTCATCAATGGCGGATTTGGATTGGTTCTCGACGGTTCTACGGACGCCTCTGAGCGACTTCATTCAATGCTCAGTTGGGATGTGAATAACGGAGTCGCCAGACGGGCGTGGGCCCGTAACGAGGGGGCCGGATATGCAGCAACCAAGGCGATGGAGGGCAATGAAGATCTGCTAATCACATTGCCTCATCACGCTGATGAGAGGTTAATCAGAAAGGCTCTTCGCTTCTGATACGGTTATATTCCGAACCTAGGTAGCGCGATTCATGCCTGTTGATTTGAATGGCAGTGAACTGAGTATCTATGACGTTGCATCTGTTGCTCGAAATCGCGACACGGTCAGCGTTACCAAGGATGCTTGGCAGCGGATTGAGATATGTCGATCTCTCATTCAATCGAAAATTGATGATCATGAAGTCATGTATGGCGTCACTACCGGTATTGGTGAATTCAGTGAAGTTGTTCTCAATCCAGAACAGGTCAAAGAATTTCAAAGATATCTTGTCTATTCTCATGCTGCTGGTATCGGCGAACCCATGGTAGAAGAGGTCGTGCGAGGTGCAATGGTCGGTAGAATCAATGTTCACTGCCACGGGAATTCTGGCGGTCGTTCTGAAGTCACCCAACAGATGTTGAACATGCTAAACAGAGGGATTACACCGATTGTTGCCGCCAAAGGCTCGGTTGGGGCATGTGGTGACCTTTCTCCGATGTCCCAGATTGCCATGGCAATGATGGGTGAGGGGGAAGTCATCTATGACGGGAAGCGGATGCCAGCTGATGCTGCACTGAAAAGTGCCGGACTTCACCCTCTCGAATTGCATGCACGTGATGGACTTGCCATCATCAACGGAAGCAATATGTTGACTGCGATGGCAGCACTGAGCCTCTGCGATGTAGAGAAGTGGCTGAAATACCACGATATCGCAGCAGCCATGTCTCTTGAGGCCCTGAATGCCAATATGACTCCCTATGATGCTCGATTACACGAATTACGTGGTTTTGTGGGTTCACAACGTGTCGCATCGAATCTCCGCAGGCTCACTGAGGGTTCCGAAATTCTTGTATCCGAAGGCAAGAAGGTCCAAGATGCATACTCACTAAGATCCACACCTCAAGTCATCGGGGCTGTTCGTGATTCTGTTAATTTCGCTAAAGAGCAGATTGAAATTGAATTGAACGGTGTCGGCGATAATCCCGTATTTCTACCTGATGAGAACCGTGTCATCACAGGTGCCAACTTCCAAGGCACGCCCATCGCACTTCCGATGGAGATGGTTGGGACAGGGATGTCAATGGCTGCTGTACTATCTGAACGGCGTCTCAATCGCCTCACCAACCCGGCATTGAGTGCTGGTCTTCCTCCATTCTTGACT
>CAXEUI010000358.1:0-1531 GCA_963999335.1 uncultured Candidatus Poseidoniales archaeon | reverse complement strand
AATCTCAGCAACGATGGAACCTCTCGAGGAAGTCGCACAATTCCTGGTCCCTGTGAAAGCTGAGGACCGAGAGACTCATTCCGAGGCCCCCACCCCCAAATTCGATGATGAGGAATCATCCACTGTCCACATCGCAAAGGTCAGCGGTGTTCGCGAACTCGATCTCGACATCATTCTGCCCCACCCCAAGTTCAGTGAAGTCCCCGTCAAACAATTGCTGGATCACAATGTTGAGATTATCAAAGATATTGCCGAGGCTCACACGACGACACTTGTTTTCGCCAACACACGTCAAATGACCGAGATTATCACGCAGAAACTCCGCATTCTCGGTCTTGCTGGAGTTGAAGGCCATCATGGTTCGATGGACAAGCAGATTCGACTTGAGGTTGAGCGGAAACTCAAACGGGGCGAGTTGAGATGTTGCGTCTCCTCCTCCTCACTCGAATTGGGTATCGATATCGGCAGCGTTGACATGGTCATTCAATTGGGGTCACCCGGTTCCATCGCCACCGCTATTCAGAGAATCGGTCGCGCAGGTCACCATGTAGGCGGGATCCCTCGGGCGCGCTTTCTACCCACATCATCTCATGACCTCCTTGAATTGGTGGCTTTACAGGGGGCCATCATGTCTGGCGAAATGGATCACCTTCGATTTCCAACGAATTGCCTCGATGTTCTCGCACAGTTCATCATCGGTCTGACCATCTGTGGCGAGATGGATATGGATGAAGTCTTCTCCATCATCACTTCTGCATACCCGTATCGTGCACTTCCTTACGATGATTACATCGAAGTTCTCTCACTGCTCGAAGATGAACGTCGAGTTTGGGTAGATTGGGAGGATAACATCATCGGTAAGCGTGGTTATGCTCAGATGATCTACTACACGAACATCGGAACGATTGCTCCGAATAACAACTACCTCGTTTTCAGTGCAGATGGATCGATGATTGGCCAATTATCCTCTTCATTCGTTCAGAACATTAGACCGGGCGACGTGTTCTTGCTCGGCGGCTCGACATACCGTGTTCATCAGATTCAGGCAAGCCGCGTCAGTGTTACACCTGTGACGGGGTATCGGCCTACAGTCCCCTCTTGGTCTGGAGAAGCGATCAGTCGTACTCGCGAACTTTCCCAAGCCGTTCTCAATCTCCTCAATGCATCAGTCACTGCTATCAGGAGGGGCCGAGACCCTCGCCTCTTGCTCTCAGGAGCGTATCGGTTGTCTCAACCGGTCACGGAAGCTCTCGCACGATTCTTGGAAGAACACACAATCGAGTCCATTCAGGTCCCAAGTCCTGACAAGATTTTGATTGAGCAGATTATGAATTCACCCATTCCAACATACATCATCACCACCTGTAGGGGCCGTGCATTCAACATGGCCATGGGATATTTTATGGCCGGATTATGTGATTTGAACAATGTAAATGTTCTCGAAATGTCGTTTGATGAGAATTCCTTCCTTTTCAAAACGGGACAAGAAATAGATACCAAGGAAATTTATCCAATGTTCAAGAACAATCAA
>CAXEUI010000357.1:0-1543 GCA_963999335.1 uncultured Candidatus Poseidoniales archaeon | reverse complement strand
AGAGGCCCGATGTGCCATCTTCGAGCGGTGTGCAGAACTGTTGGCTGGTGATTGGAGGATGAAGGTCAACGCAGCCACAATGCTCAATCAGAGCAAAACGGTGTATCAGGCTGAAATTGATGCGGCTTGTGAACTGATTGATTTCTGGAATTTCAACTGTTATTATGCGCGTGAATTCCATGACCAGTACCAACCGCTGGTCTCCCCTCCGGGTGTCAACAACAGCACAGAGATTCGACCCCTCGAAGGCTTCGTATTGGCGATTACACCCTTCAACTTCAGCAGCATTGCGGCCAATCTCCCGAGCGCTCCGGCAATCTTGGGCAATACCGCAGTATGGAAGCCAAGTCGAAATTCGTATCATTCAAACTACGCATTGATGGAACTCATGATGGAAGCCGGAGTGCCGGCAGGCGTCATCAACTTCGTCCCCAGCAGTGGACCGGATATCTCGGAAGTCTGCTTGTCCAATCCAGATTTCGGTGGCGTTCACTTCACCGGCTCAACCGCGGTCTTCCAAGGACTGTGGCAGCGCATCGGCCAAGCCCTGCCGAATCTGCGATCCTACCCGAGAATCGTCGGTGAGACCGGAGGGAAGGATTTCGTCGTCGCCCATCCAGATTGTGATGAACAAGGACTGCTGGTCGCATTGCTGCGAGGCTCATTTGAGTATCAGGGACAGAAGTGCTCAGCCGCCTCGCGCGCGTACGTGCCGAAATCGGTCTGGGGTCGAATGGGTGGACCACTCTGTGATGAAGTGCGAAAAATCACCATGGGAGATGCGCGTGATTTCACCAATTTCATGACGGCTGTCATTGATCAGCGCGCCTTTGACAAGATTTCGGGATACATCGAGCGAGCCCAAGCCAGCGATTGTTGCGATGTGGTCGTAGGTGGTGGTTCTGACGACAGTGTCGGCTGGTTTATCGAACCGACAATCATCGTGACGAGCGACCCCAATTATGAATCGATGGTGGAGGAGATTTTCGGACCTGTACTCACCATATTCGTCTACGAAGATGATGATTTCGAGGGTGTTCTGAAGATGTGCGATGAAGCCAGCCCCTATGCCCTCACAGGCTCGATTTTCGCCACACAAGAGGCGGATATCCAGACCGCGTTCAATGCACTGCGATTCACAGCAGGCAATTTCTACATCAACGACAAACCCACAGGTGCTGTCGTCGCGCAGCAGCCGTTCGGGGGTGCGAGAGCATCGGGGACCAACGACAAGGCGGGCGGTCCACTCAATCTGCTTCGATGGATCAGTCCACGCAGTGTGAAACGTACGCTGGACATCCCACAGGATTGGGGTTATCCCTTCCTTGAACCAGATGAGTAGGTGGAAAAATGGAGACGAATATTGCCTATGTTTTGATGCTCGGGACGCTGGGTTTCTTCGGATATATCGGTTATCAAGCCGCAACCGAGAAGGAACTTGACCAAGATTCGTACCTATCAGCACGAGGAACACAAAATTCGCTCAGAATCGGCCTCAGTCTGTTCGCCTCGGGCATGGGAATCTGGATTCTCTTCGGCCCCT
>CAXEUI010000356.1:0-1554 GCA_963999335.1 uncultured Candidatus Poseidoniales archaeon | reverse complement strand
AGCCACTTCCAGACATCAGCGTGAACTCTCAGTGTCTCTCACCAATTCCTCAGCGGTTGCCGCGGGTGTCCATCTCGCACGTGATTTGGCCAATGAACCCGCCAATGTGATGTATCCAGAGGAATTTGCCCGCCGAGCCACCGAGTGGGCAGAGGGAAAGGACAACGTCGTCGTCGAGGTATGGGATTACGCTCGTCTGAAGAAAGAAGGGATGCATGCCGTCATCGCGGTGGGAAAGGGCAGTGAACGCAAGCCCTGCATGGTCTTCTTCCGTCTCAATCCAGACGCACAGAAGAACGACAGGGTGCCCTGTTTTGTCGGCAAGGGAATCACCTTCGATACCGGTGGAATCTCAATCAAGCCATCATCCGGAATGGAAGATATGAAGTTCGATATGCACGGTTCAGCCACCGTCTTTGGACTGTTTTCCGCACTTCACGCCACGGGTTACAAGGGGCGTGTGAATGGCATCACCTGCATGGCTGAGAACATGCCAAGTGCCGGAGCATATCGACCTGGAGACATCATCGACACTTATTCTGGAAAGACGATTGAGGTCATCAATACCGATGCCGAAGGCCGCAACGTTCTCGCAGATGGCCTATGCAAGGCCGGAGAACTCAACCCATCCTACATCGTCGATCTTGCAACCCTCACGGGTGCCTGTGTGGTGGCTTTGGGCAACGAGGCGAGTGGTCTGTGGTCGAACGATGATAAATTGTCGGACCGAATCCATGCGGCAGGAAACGCTGAGGATGAAATCGCCTGGCCGATGCCAATGATGCCAGCATACGAGAAACAGATGACCGACTCAAAGATTGCTGATGTACGTAACACTGGCACGAGTCGTTGGGCGGGCGCCTGTACGGCAGCTGCCTTCCTCAAGCAATTCGTACCCAAACGCGACGGAGAAGAGATTCCTTGGGCGCATATGGACATTGCAGGGACTGCTTGGGGCGTAACCTCGAATGCAACTGTGACCAATGGAGTCACTGGCGTTCATGTTCGAACATTGCACCGATTGGTCACGGAGTAATCAATCATCGCCGTCATCATCGACAACTTCGAAATCGGCATCGACCACATCATCGGCACCGTCGATTCCAGTGTGATCGCCACCTTCTTCATCGGCCATGTTCGCGGCCGCAGCCTCGTACAACTTCGCTGAGATGGCATGCATGGCTTGCTCCAATTCCTGAACTTTGGCTTGAATCGCATCCTCGTCGAGATCATCATCGGACACAGGTCCATCATCACTACGAATCAGGGCTTCAAGTTCCGTGAGTTTATCCTCAACTGGCGATGTATCTTCATCCTCAAGTTTGTCACCAGCATCCTTCAGCGTGCGTCGAGTCTGATACACGATATTGTCCGCAGTGTTGCGCAATTCCACCTTCTTCTGACGCTCTTCATCCTCTGAAGCGAATTGCTCGGCTTCCGAGATTTTCTGTTGGATCTCATCCTCTGAAAGACTGGTCGCACTCTCAATTCGAATCGATTGCTCCTTGCCAGTGCCCATGTCCTTGGCAGAGACACTGACGATGCCGTTCGCAT
>CAXEUI010000355.1:0-1562 GCA_963999335.1 uncultured Candidatus Poseidoniales archaeon | reverse complement strand
ATGGTTCGTGGGAGGTCAACGTGAAGGAACATGGGTTGGAAAGAAAAAGAATGGAATAAGAATAGGAACGATGGACACTGTTGTCGCGACTGAATTGCACGTATCTAATGAAATTGCGAGCCCTCAACTATTGCACGCGACCAGTGATGCTGTCCCTTACAATCGATTGTACATGGGCCCTGCAGTGGTCAGCCATCTGTGGAATCGATCGTGCGACCCGAGAATCTCTGACAAATCACGCAAAGCAATCATCGAGAGTTTGGCCAGTACCCATGGGGTCAAGGCCGAGACAGACATGGCTAGCATCCATCGACAAGGATCGATGGGTTCGACCGCTGCGAAATCTGTTCTGCAGGCCAAGACTGCGGTCCTTGCTCACGATGGATACAACGGACGCCACGGCAAACACGTCTGGTGGTACACTTGGTCAATCAAGAGCAGTGGAAAGGTGAATGAAACCACGCTCTATCGAACCGTTCTTGGACCAGTGGGTTTGGTCAACAATGCCCTTTCGGGCGTATCAGCCCGGATGATCTTCGGCTTCACAAGAACAGGCCGGCCCATGTTCAACGAGTTGTTGGGAATGGTCGCACCACCTGCCGGGATTGGAAAGATGCCCAAGCAGTTCAATTCCTCGGTAGAGAATCACCATGAGGTGGTTTCAATCTTCAATGAGATGGACGGTCGATTCTGATGGCAACTCGTTACGCATATCATCCGGGCAATGTGGCCCACAGCAATGCCATGGAAGTCGCCGATACCATGCCTCTGGCCGCCCAATCTCTCGGGATTGAACTGGTCCCCCTTGAGGGTGCCACCAGTTGTGGTGCTGGTATCATTCGCCAAGCCAACGCGGATCTTCAAGTCGCACTCAATGCTCGAACATTCGCTCAGGCCGAAGCGATGGGCCTCGACATCATCACCTCTTGTGCGACGACTGCTGCCACATTGCAGGAAGATCTGATGGCGCTGCGCAATGACAACAAACTGAAGACAAAGATCAATGCAATCCTCGAACGTAATTGTGGTTTGACTGTGAGTGGCGAAGTCAATGTCCACCATCTGCTTCACGTGATTGTTGATGAAATCGGCATTGATACAGTCAAAGATTCGCTCAAGAATCCAATTGATTTCAATATCGCAGGATACTATGGCCCGAATATGCAGCAAGAAGGGGCCTGCGGAGGCGATGACATTTTCGACCCCGATTATCTTGAACAGGTAATCGCGGCTGTTGGTGGAACCCCAGTCGATTGGTCCAGTCGAACACAGAGTGTGGGCGTTCCTGGTATTTTCTCCGAAGAAAAGACAGTGATGAAACAAACTTCCGCCGTCTTGGCCGACGCGAAATCAGAAGGAGCCCAGTTGGTGGTCAGTGCTTGCAATCTCTCACACATGCTGTTGGATGTCTATCAGGGCAAGGCCGGAAAGACAACCGGGCAGGCAACCAAAGTTCCTGCGATCCATCTGACTGAACTTTTGGCGTTCGCGTTAGGACATCACATCGACCGACTGGCTTTACTCCGAACTCGTGTGATGGTCATCGGCGATTAGTTACTGCT
>CAXEUI010000354.1:0-1570 GCA_963999335.1 uncultured Candidatus Poseidoniales archaeon | reverse complement strand
AATCTGAGCCTTCAATTCAGGGTTGGAGACCGCAACGAAGGTCCACGGCTGGAGATGAGCACCAGAGGGCGCCGTGCTTGCCGTCTTGATGGCCAATTCAATCAGATTACGTGGCACCTCGCGGGTGGAGAAATGACGTGTGGTCCGACGTTCATCCATTTGTTCGTGGAACGCCCTCGCGCGCGTGAACATCTCGTTGGGAGGAATCTCCTCGAAGACGAGCGCAATGAAACCGGGTTCTGAGTCGCCCTCGCCCATGGTGGGGCTCAGTCGGGTCGTGTCATCAATGCTGCCATGGCGACGAGGGGGCTGAGACGCTGTGTCTAGGACAGAATATCTTCTAAGTTACCCTTTTCCATTGCCTTGCGAATACATCGCGCAATCCTCTGACCTGTGGAAAGTCCAGGCTCGTTGATGTCCGAATAGGGTGAACCTCCAATCGCCACGTTGGATCCAGCCACGATTCTAGCGCTGACCTCAAAGACGCGGAACTCCAGTTTGTCGCTGACAATCGTCTCCAAGCAGAAGGGACCAATCATTCCACGGGCGCCTTCCTCAAGTTCAAGCGAAGCCGCAACCGCACCCTCACCCAACCGGAAGGCCTCAGGCAACAAGGATTCGCGAAGCACCGCGGGGGTGTTCCCAGTGACGACGAAGGAGGGTTCTAGGCCCATGTCACGAATGTCACGAAGACTGCCCAACTTGTAGAATTCATCCACATTGGACTCATCTCGACGATCGATGCTCATGAGTTCAAGTCGACCGCAGTTCTGTCCTTCGTGACTGCCCATGCCTTCGACCTGATAGCCGTCCTCCGCTGTGGGGTCGAAGAAGAACTGGAAGTAGTAGCGAGTGCCGAGAACGTATTCCTGAATCGTGAATTCCTCCTCCAGATCGACATTTCGTCTGAAGTCACGGAAGTTTCGGGCGATGAAGTAACCACGACCGCCTTTGGCGCCTGCATACTTGACGATCACGGGCCCATCAATCTCGTGTGGGTCCTCAATCACTCTCGGCATGGTGCAACCGCCGGATTCCAGCCATTGGCGTTGCAACTCTCGATTGGCCTCCCATTTCAGGATGTGACGGTTGCCGAAGGTGGGCACTTCAAGTTTAATGAAATTCTCAGGTGTTAGATACTCGACCAATGAACCGTGCGGGATGATGATGACATTGCGTTTTCGCAATTCTTCTGCTTTGTCCAGAAGTTCCAGATAATTGTCCAACATCAACCATTCATCCGGTTCAGCCCCCGGGAACGCCTTGTACAACTTCTTGCGGCCCTCACCCACACAAATTCCGAGGGTTCGGAAGCCTTCTTGACGAGCCCCATGGAGAATCTGAAGCGATGAGTGCGAGGCTACGACACCAATCGTAATCTCGGCAGGATTGTACTTCGCGAGCCAAGCAGGCAGGTGCGAGGGGGGGGTCGCCATTAGGGACGGGTCCGATGCCGGGTAATTATCGGTTGCGGAAATCACAGAGATTTCAAGGTGAGTATGGGGACAAGACAATCAAGCACCAATCCAGTGCGGCGATTGAGCAAAGATTTGCTTCGGGGTGTCGATAT
>CAXEUI010000353.1:0-1581 GCA_963999335.1 uncultured Candidatus Poseidoniales archaeon | reverse complement strand
CTGGTTCGGGGGCGTGGTTTGCCCCATCGCCGTGGTCGTGGACGTGGTGATGTCACCATATTGCTGAAACTACACGTCCCTGAGAAATTCAACAAATCGATGCGATCGACATTGGAGGATATGCGCCCAACATTTGGATTGCCAACCACTGACATCGAAGATGCGGTGCGTCGTGAAGCCCAAGATCGCCGCAACTAATCAATCATCTTCCATGAGCAGCGCTCGAGCCGGAATGGCCGCCAGAGGCTTTCCTTCCACGAGTCCTGAAAGGTGCAGATCCAGTCCACTTGCACTTCCTTCCAACTGCAGCGTCAGGAATCGTGTACTGCCGACCTGTAGTGTATCGAGGAAGATCTCATCTCCATCGTAAAGTGAATTTGGAGAGACCTTGGTGATTCGCCACGAAGGTCCTTCAGCCGCCTCAAAGCGAAGAGCAGCCAACTCCCATGGTGCCTGCTCCACATGGATGCCGACCAGCAGACTCCCAAGCCCGATTCGCCAGGCCTTGATTGTGACTGAATCGGTGTGGTGGGTCAATGTCGCCTCACCCATTTCCGCGACGGTTGCTTTCCACTGCACCGCCTCCAACATTTCCAAAGCACTGTTGATATCGTGTTCGCTGCCCTCGGTTTCGATGAGTCTCGCCAATCGTTCTCGAAGGCGCTTCAATCGAGCCCTTTCGTGAGCCTGCACCTCATCGGCCAATTTCGTTCCTCGCAAACTCCAGAGGACATATCCCATCGGCGCCAGCATCAATAGGCCAATTCCGATGTAAAATGGGATGAATTCTTTCCAACGATCTACAATGTCACCTGCTTCAATGGGTGCAGCATCTTCGCTGGTGACATTGATTGTTTGCAAGGTGAGATGGTATCCCTCGGCCCCAATCGCACCTTCTGTCCGACTCACTTTCACCAAATGGTATCCCGGTGTCATGTTCAGACCGACTGTACCCACTCCCTCTTCAACATCCAGCGGAGTCAGGAATTCACCCGAGTTGTTCCATGATTGAATTTGGACCATGGAATCGTCACCCTCAATCGTCGCAATGAGTCGATGGGTCTCCCACGTATCGCCCTGAATGAAAATCGGATAGACATCGACAGTATCCTCCCCACTGAGATTCCCTTCTGTGGCCCAATGTTCATTCCCGATGACCACAGCCTCGGTCTGGAATCGTGTCTCATCGATTGTGTTGGGGCAATCATGCGGGCACAGTGCATCTCCTTCGGAAAGGATGGTTTTGTTCAATGACCACACTCCGGCAACCCCATCTGTCCTTGCCCAGATGGTGAATTCATAATTTTCAAATCGTGAATCCACCGCTGGTGTGTGCAAGGTCATGGTGGTCGTACTATTGTCGTCGAATTCTAGCTCCCCCACCACCTCGCCACTCGGCAAGTGTGTCATGTATCCGACGAATTCTGTCGTAGCCCCCCCAAACCATTGAATCTCGATGTCGGCATTCCCTCCTGTCGAGAAGTAAGTCCGATCTCCTTCTGTGTCTGTTTCATGGATGTATCCAGAGGCAGTCAAGTCCCCCAATTCGACAGCCTCATCAGCAGAATTAGAATGGACATG
>CAXEUI010000352.1:0-1615 GCA_963999335.1 uncultured Candidatus Poseidoniales archaeon | reverse complement strand
CCTGATGACCTGCGGATGTTATGGCTAATGTCGACAATATGCATATTTTCGTCAACGCCGGTCCCATGGCTCACTTTTCAACGGGAGATTTGACCCAACCACTCGTCGGCCTACAGATGTCATCATCTGAACAAATTCATCCACCGGGTTTCGGATTTGTCGTCCAATCTGGAATATTCAAAAAAATCGCTCATTCAGAAGAGATATTGGCTGAATTCGGTGGCGTATCTAACATCCATGACTTCGCTGGAAGATCCATCACCCCCGGATTCGTGGACGCCCATACACACTTGCTATGGGACGGAGATCGTTCAAATGAAATTCGAATGAGGCAACAGGGAATGAGTTACGCTGAAATCGCTGCTGCTGGAGGTGGAATACGTCATACAGTCTCAGAGACCCGAGGTAGCGAAAATCTCCATCGAATCGGTCAAGAACGAATGGAAATCTCATTGGTGCACGGCACAACATCACTCGAGGTGAAATCTGGGTATGGGCTCGACACAGAAACTGAATTGAGAATATTACAGATATACCAAGATCTGTATTCCGAATGTGCTTCACCCCGCTTGTATCCAACATGGATGGGTGCGCATGACATCCCTCACGGACTCAATAGACGAGAGTATGTGGAAGAGATACTATCTGAACAATTACCTGCAATTCTCGACCAAGGCATTGCTACAGCAGCGGATGTATTCTGTGAACCGGGTTGGTTCACAATTGAGGATACAGAGGAAATATGCAAGGAGGCTGCCAGAGGGGGCTTGACTCTTCGCCTCCATGTCGATGAATTCACAGATGGGGGTGGATTGGAATTGGCCGCAGAGTTGGGGGCAGTAACTGCAGACCATGCCATCCATTCAAGCGATGATGCTAGAGCAGCAGCAGCTGAGGCAGGAACCATGCAGGGATTTTTGCCAGGTACACCATATGTGATGGGTTCAGATGCGTGGCCACCGATTCAACAGTGCATTGATGAAGAGTGGCCATGGACACTTGCAACCGATTTCAATCCCAATTGTCAATCTCTATCGATACCGATGGCAGGTTCATTGGTTACGCATCGATTGAAGATTGACCCGCTTGCATCACTAGCAGCCGTCACAAGAAATGCAGCATGTGGGTTGAACAATGCAGATCGACTCCAAGGTGTCATCTCGGAAGGTGCCATTGCAAATTTCATCGAATTGAAATCATCCTTGGTTGAGTCATGGTGCCAGTCTCCAGGACACAGTCCGATTGAAAATACATGGATTATTGAATAAATGATTTAATCAATACATGATTACTTGCAACTATAATAGATTTGAATGAACCTGTAACGTTTATCCACTAATGTCATAGATCCCACAGAATTGGTATCAACATCAATATGGGCACCTCATCAGTGCCGATAATCCATGTTATCGGCCCTCTGAAGAATTATCAAATTCGCCACAGGCTCTCAGTACAACGTTTATTACGCATATATGCATATTTTACCATATATGCCTGCTCTGAGCCTAGGGTAGAGGGCACAAATCCAGCTTTCGCACGATTTCATGTCAAGAGTGGGCCCGGCCAGATTTGAACTGGCGATCTTCGCCATGTCAAGGCGACGTCATAACCCCTA
>CAXEUI010000351.1:0-1616 GCA_963999335.1 uncultured Candidatus Poseidoniales archaeon | reverse complement strand
TGAATTCGCAGACACTGAAGATGAAGCAATGGATTGGGTCAACTCAATCGTCGCCGATGAGACCCCCACCGCACGACGACCACCCGAATTGTTGACCCGTGACGTGGTCGCCAAGGCCATCAATTCAGAGAGAGAAGCGGGGCGGGCGAGCAAACATGGTGGTGCATATCTCAACATCTCTTGGCGACCCGAAGAGCAGGTGAAGAAGAAATTGCCTGGAATGTATCATCAATTCAAGGAATTGGCTGCTGTTGACATTACCAAGGAGCGCATGGAAGTCGGACCGACCGCCCACTACGTGATGGGTGGCGTCAAGGTGGATCCTGTAACCCAGGAATCCACCGTCCCCGGACTCTTTGCTGCGGGTGAAGCCGCCACGGGTTTGCATGGCGCCAATCGACTGGGGGGGAATTCGCTCTCAGATCTCATCACCTTTGGCAGGCGGGCAGGCCAATATGCCGCAGAGGCGGCGGCGGCGATGGATGATTACGCTGATATCGATCAAAGCGAAATCGAACAGGTCATTGTAGAGACCCTCGCGCCCTTGTCGCGTGATGGTGGAGAGAATCCAGCCAAGGTCGTCGAGGATCTGCGAGAAATGATGCAAGAGAAGGTGGGCATCATTCGCCAAGGACAACAGTTGCAGGAAGCACTCGAAGATTTGGAAGCCTTCCGCAAACGCGAGGGGGCCACCTCTCCGGGTGGAACCCGAATCTACAATCCTGGATGGCATCAATCATTGGAGATTGGCGCCATGATTGACATCAGCAAGATGTGTGCGGTGGCCGCGCTGGCTCGTGAAGAGAGCCGCGGTGGACACACCCGTCTGGATTTCCCCACACCTGATTACAAACAATGGGGAAAAATCAACAGTGTCATCGTGATGAACTCATCAGGCGATATGGAATTGAGTCATGTGAAGTATCCACCGATTTCTGACGATCTCAAGGGATTGCTGGATGCTGACGACCTGCACGAGGAGGAAGAGTGAGATGGCTGACGATGTGACCTTCCGAGTATTTCGGGGCGAACCTGATGTAGAGGGTGTGCCGACTGGAGAGATGGTTGACTACACCGTCGAGATGGATGAGGGGATGGTCGTTCTCGATGTCATTCATCGAATCCAAGCTGAACACGCTCCCGAACTGTCCTGTCGTTGGAACTGCAAGGCAGGGAAGTGTGGCTCTTGCAGTGCTGAGGTCAATGGCAAATCACGATTGATGTGCATGACGCGAATGGAAGACATCATGGAAGAGACACCCGACAACACACCCGTGGTCGTCAAGCCGATGCAGGCCTTCCCACTCACCAAGGATTTGGTGACCGATGTACAGTGGGCCTATGACCTCAACAAAACCATCGCACCTCTCAAGGGCCCAGATGAAATGGATTGGAAATTCGACCAGATTGAAGCGGACCGAGTTCAAGAGTTTCGCTCTTGCATCGAGTGTATGCTGTGTGTCAACACATGTCACGTCATGAGAGAACACCAATTGTTCGACGAATTTGCGGGTCCTCGCTTCTTTGTACGCTTGGCCAATCTCGAGATGCATCCGAAGGATGAGGAGAATCGCCTAGAGATGATCAAGGATGATTGGGGAATCGGGTATTGTAAC
>CAXEUI010000350.1:0-1622 GCA_963999335.1 uncultured Candidatus Poseidoniales archaeon | reverse complement strand
GGGATATGTCAGCAGGATGGGTGCTCAGGCAAGATATCCAAGATCATCGGTTGAAGTTGTGTATAACCACTCCACCTGATGGCTCCGAATCGGTTATCATGGACACCCCCTCCATTGTCATTCAAGGGCTCGTGGTCTAGGGGTTATGACGTCGCCTTGACATGGCGAAGATCGCCAGTTCAAATCTGGCCGAGCCCATACAATACTCACGCGAACGATTCAACCTTGGTATTGAATAATGATACAAGATTGAGGGGCGCTACTTATCGCGTCTATTCATCGAGTACGTATTCAACGCGTAATTTCCCAGCACCTTTGGAACGCACCCTCGTGATTTCAAGTGGCCCAATTTGGTTGATGTCATCTACATGAGTGCCGGCACACGGACAAACATCCACTCCATCAATGGTAATCACACGCAGCATATCGATGTGTGCCGGAATGAGGTTCATGTTCACCCTGACTAGGGGGTCGTCCAGCAGCTCAGCACGCGGCATGAATCCCATTGTCACATCACCTCCACGAGCGATTAACTCGTTGACCCCATCCTGCAGAGGTGTGGTATCGAATTGCTCCTTGTCGGAGAATCCGATGTCTATGCGAGTTCGCTCGAATCCAATTTGATTGCCCACGGTACGCCCTCCCCATAATTCGTCAGCAACTGCAGAAACAAGGTGCTGTGCAGTGTGCATACGCGACAGTTTGTTGCGCCAGGGGGCATCAATCTCGGCGTGGACTTGAGTGCCACAGAGATTGGAAAGCGTGCTCAAATCTTCACCCTGAACGCGGTGTGTCACTCCACCCTTGCCGCGCACATCGATGACATTCAGTTCGATTCCGTTTCCAGAGAGCCTACCACGGTCAGCAGGTTGCCCCCCTCCCATCGGATAGAAATAGGTCTTGTCGAATGTCAACCAATCATCCTCGACTGTAGAAATGACACATTCAAACGGCTCCGGATCGAGTCCCGGGTGCAATTGGAGATGCCCCGGTTCACTCATCGTCATCACCTTCACGAATCTCGCTTACATCCGGCTTCAATAGGGCGACATCATCCTTGTCGTCGAAGCTGAAATCTGTGCTCGAATGGTCCCAATCAATCGTGGGGTCCTCCACTTCTTCCTCATCATCAGAAATCGTGAGTGGAGCGCGAGGGTTGAGGCTGTAGAGGGACGTATCGATGTCCGCAACATCAGCTGGCAATGGTTCTGGAGGGGATTCTGGTTCAGGTAATTCTGTTATTGACTGATGGAATAAACCGCATTCAGGACAGCGCAGCGTGCCTATTTTAGTGAGGCAACCACAATCTGGGCAGGTCTCCAGTTCGTCGAAATCAGAAAGATGTTCTGCCATGGGATCATTCCAAGAACAGCGAATCGAAAGGTACCCAGACCTCTTCATCATCATCGTCACGGCGCACCAGAACCTCATCTTCATCGTCGTCGAATTCGACTATCGTTCCTTTGAATTCGTCACCATCGTGCTCGACCCCAACATTGGATCCGATGTCGATTTCATCCTCCTCCTCATCGTCTGAATCATCATCATCATCGTCATCATAATCATCATCATCGTCATCGTCGTCATCATCGTCGTCATCATCATCGTCGTCGTCGTCATCA
>CAXEUI010000349.1:0-1627 GCA_963999335.1 uncultured Candidatus Poseidoniales archaeon | reverse complement strand
CCCGACCAAGGCGACCGCAATCGAGGACCAGTGTTTGGTTGCCACGCCTCTGGTCGAGGTGCCTGATGAGGTCATGCGACCCAGTGCGGCCAGCCTTGAGGTTCTGAACGCACGCTTCAGAGGCAAGGATTGAGTGTTGTCTCCCCCACGTCGATTCGTGCGCGTACTCGCTCCGCTGCTCGTCCTGATGCTGCTCGCCCCTCTCGCGCATGCGCAGAGTCTGGGGGAGACTCTGCAGGAATGTCCCGGTACCTTGACTGGAAGTACACAGCCGCAGCAGATTCACCTGCAGATGACCGAAGACCCCACCGTGATGAATGTGGTCTGGGCTACTGAAGGTCGTTCCACAGGCGAGGTTGAATGGGATGGCCAGACTGCAGCCAGTACAGATTTCTGTTACAATCATGATATGGCCTTCCACATGGCGTCCATGACGGGTCTGATGCTTGGTGAAGAGGTGACATATCGGGTCAGTTCAGGTGGTGATTGGTCGGAAGAATTCAACTTCACAACGATTGATTCCACCGATGATCATTTCCAATGGATTGCGATTGCCGATCATGGCGATTCCAGCGAGGCGATGGATGTCAGCGAGGCGATTATTGACGACACTGCGGCCCAGATGGTCACCATCTCAGGGGACATCGCTTACGCGGACGGTGAACAGTCGACGTGGGATAATTGGTTCAATTTCCAGCAGGACAGCATGACCAGCATCCCTTGGGTGACAGCGGTTGGCAACCACGAGAATGAGCCCGGTTACGATTTCTCACCCTACGAGCATCGCTTCGATTCGGACGGCCAATCCGAATCGGAAATCTTCTGGTACAGTCGTAATTTCCCCGGTGTGCACATGGTGTTCATGTCCACAGAGCACGATTATTCAGAGGGAAGTACCCAATATTCGTGGCTGGCTGAGGACCTTTCTTCGGTCAATCGCGATGTGACTCCCTTCGTGATTGTGTACGGCCACAAGCCGATGTATTCAAGCAACAGTTACCACGGTTCAGAAGTGGAATTGCGAGTGGCTCTCGAAACAATGTATGTGCAACATGGGGTCGATTTGGTCATTGCCGGCCACGACCATTTCTACGAGAGAACGTTTCCGGTCGCTGGCGATACAGTGGTGGACACCGGCAAAGATGGACGCTTCGCGCGCGGGTATGCACCCATCCATCTGGTCATCGGGATTGCGGGACGCTCCGCCTACGAAGAATTGGATGAACCCCAGCCGGAATGGAGTGCCTTTCGGGAGAACAGTTCCTACGGTTGGACGAAGTTGGTGTATCACGGAGATACGAAGGAACTCACCTTCACGCATCACAGAATCGATGGAACCATCGGCGACGAGTTCATTCTCCAAGTTGCGCCGCTCGCGATCGAGTCGGAGGGAGGAATTCTGGGCATTCCGGGCTTTGGAACGATGCTGCCGATTCTGGCCCTGTTTGGGGCTGCTGTGCGGCGGTTGCGTTGAAATACGGGCGCCCAATCGCAGGCTTGCATAGGCCCCTAGTGTAGAGGTCCATCATGTGGGGTTCTGGATCCCACGACCCTGGTTCGAATCCGGGGGGGCCTACTTCCGCTCTAATCAGAGAAAGTATGCTTCTGACTCAGTGGGCAATGTGAA
>CAXEUI010000348.1:0-1634 GCA_963999335.1 uncultured Candidatus Poseidoniales archaeon | reverse complement strand
TTGCGAGCAAGAAAGCGCTACAGAATCACGAGACGCTGATGCGCGAAGCCTCCAAGAGAGATCATCGAAAGTTGGGCAAGGAATTGCAACTCTTCCACATCGACGAAATGGTGGGTCAAGGCCTGATCCTATGGACACCACGAGGTTCAGTCGTTCGAAATGAACTGCAGGATTTCATCTCCAGTCATCTGCGCAGGCAAGGCTACGATCAGGTCTACACCCCACACATCGGCAAGCTCGATCTGTATCGTACCAGTGGCCACTATCCCTACTATCAGGAGAGCCAGTATCCTCCACTCGTTGAGCGAGACTTGATGTCCAAATTGGCCAGCGAAGGATGTTCATGTGGCGAGTTGGCAAACCGAATGGACGAGGGCGAGATCGACGGGTACCTCCTCAAGCCGATGAACTGTCCCCATCACATACGGCTCTATGCCAGTCAACCTCGCTCCTATCGAGACCTACCTCTTCGTCTTGCAGAATTCGGCACAGTATACCGGTGGGAACAATCCGGTGAAATCTCTGGTATGACCCGTGTGCGTGGATTCACTCAAGACGATGCACATCTGTTCGTCACGGAGGATCAGATCGCACAGGAGGTGCTCGGTTGCATCGAACTGGTGCAGGTCATTTTCGGTACGCTAGGCATGGATGACTATCGCGTGCGCGTGGGCCTGCGCGGGGATGATGCGAGCAAGTATGTCGGTGAATCTGAACAGTGGGACAAGGCGGAACAAGCTTGCCGCGATGCCGCTGCATCCTTGGGTGTCCCCTTCACTGAGGAACCCGGAGAAGCCGCTTTCTATGGTCCCAAGATTGACTTCGTGGTTCGCGATGTCATTGGACGCGAGTGGCAATTGGGCACCGTACAAGTAGACTACAACTTGCCCGAGAGATTTGATCTCGCATACACAGGTGCGGACGGAGAGAAGCATCGTCCTGTGATGATTCATCGTGCTCCATTTGGAAGCATGGAGAGATTCTGTGGAGTTCTCATCGAGCACTTTGGCGGTATGTTCCCAACTTGGCTCTCTCCAACGCAAGCACACATTCTGACCATTTCAGAGAAGCACATTGACTATGCCAATACGGTTGGTAGTGCATTGCGTGAGGCCGGCGTTCGCGTTGAGATGGATACGGGTGACGATACGATTGGCAAGAAATTGCGAACCCATCGTGCCATGCGACCCGCCTACCTCCTCATCCTTGGAGATGAGGAAGCGAACAGTGGTACTGTATCCTACATGGGCCCAGACCGTGAGCAGATCAATGGCGTGGCTATCGCTGACTTTGTCGCGAAAATCCAAACTGAGATTTCCAACCGTTCTGCTTGATCAGTCACGGCGACCAATCATTGCAGCGCCCATCAGTGAAAGCACACCGAGCATGGCTGTGAAGCCAGGTAGTTGTTGCAATGGGTTCTCATCACTGTAAGCAGCCATTGCGGTGTCATGTAGCATAGAGAGGCGAACGTGTGTCCATTCTACACTGACGTTACCTCCAACCATGATTGTATCTCCATCCGTCAGTGTTCCCGAATTATCCTCATCGATGAATTTACAGGTGAACCGTTATTAGATAAGTCTTCAATACCAGATACGATACAAATTGCGTCTATTGGGACAGTTGGTAAT
>CAXEUI010000347.1:0-1644 GCA_963999335.1 uncultured Candidatus Poseidoniales archaeon | reverse complement strand
CTTCATCGATTTCTTCCTCAAGATTGTCAGGGTCGATGACAATCGTAATCGCTTGTATACCCTCGTTGATGGGCGTCCAATCCCAAGTTGCCCAGCGAATCATTCCGGGACCGATATCCATGGTCACTTCGCCGAGATTCTGAGTTCCAGCAATCGCTTCGATGCGGAGGTCATCAGCACTACCGCCACCCTGATTCTCAATCTGGATTGATATCTGGCAGACTTCGTTCACCTGAGGAATGGCCGTTGACAATTCAAAGGAAATCGGGATGGGAAGTGGGTCGCTCCTCAAATCATTGACACCTGCGCCTCTGACAGCGAGTGCGAATGGTTGATCACTGCGCTGTCCGCCGTGTGCGACATCGGTGATTTGAACCGTCCAAACACCGGAATCTGCTTGATCGATGAGGACGACTTCGACATTGTTCAAATTGTCGGCATCTCCGCCGGTCGTCGAACGACCGTTGGCGAAATCATTGCCCTTGTAAATCGTCCCATCGGGAGAGGTGATGACCATATCGAGATTGTTTTGCAACTGTGTGGATGACCATGTGCTTCCAGGGTAATCGGACCATGTCAGTACAGCTTTGAACGGCGTATTGCCCCGACTGAGATTGAATTGATATTCACGAGTTTGGCCACTTCGAACAGTGTTCCGATCATCGACCCACACACCGGTATCTGTACCCGGAATGAGTGAATTGGCAAGATTCACCCGTCCCCAGCCCTCGTTCATGTTGGGAATATCACGACTCCCTGTATCCTCAGCCCCAAGGATGAGCAATCCCTTGATGAGAGCGCCCTGCGGTGATGGACGACCTGCCACTTCCATCAGATATTCGCGAATGAGAACAGAAGCACCGGCTGCATTGGGTGCGGCCATCGAAGTCCCACTGTATTCCAGATACCACTGACTGGTCCACGACGAGCTGCCTGTATCCGTGGCATCTTGGCTCAGGCAGGAGCGGACCCACGCACCGGGTGCAGTGACATCCGGTTTGATGCGGCCATCGTCAGTTGGACCACGACTGCTGCTATCAGAGAGGGTGCTTGGCGCACCACCTCCTCGATTGTGATGGTTGCCCACAGCAATGGCGTTCTTGGCAGTTGCAGGAGGTGTAATCGTATCTGAATCCGATCCGTCATTTCCAGCAGAAATCAGAACCAGCATGCCATTGTAGGACCAGAACTGATCATACTGACTGGTTCGGCTGTCTGTATCTTCGCTGCTGGTGGTGTATTCACCATAGTAACCATCCATGCCCCAAGAATTCGTGTGAATGTGGGAATTGCCTTCGTAGGCCTTTCGAATGAGAGTGTCCATGCTGACGCCACCGAAATTACCGCTATCATCGTCCTCCATGGCTTGGAATCGTAGATTGGCTTGTGGCGCCACACCTGCATATCCACCCCGGCTACCGTTGCCAACAACCGTACAGGCGACGTGCGTCCCGTGACCTGAATGTACATCCTCGGAGGAGGAATCACCCCAGATAACCGACTCAACGTGTTGGATACGACCATCAAAGTCACCGTGATCTCGATCGATACCCGAATCAGCTACAGTGACAGTGTGACCACTCCCATTCAATCCAACGACGAAGTAATTGGAGACATCGTCGGCCCGCATATGACCCACTGCAA
>CAXEUI010000346.1:0-1646 GCA_963999335.1 uncultured Candidatus Poseidoniales archaeon | reverse complement strand
TTGGGTTATGATGCTTCGAATGTCTATGTGCGGATTGATTTAGGCAGCACACCGACAGATTGGGCGACGATGGACATGGACTCGACGCCGGATGTCTCCATTTACTTCATGCAGCCGAATGCCATCAATTTCAACGAGGTTGAAACCAATTTCAGGACATATTACGGCAATTCCATCCTCGGATTCCCAGCGAAGAACATGGTTTCATTCAACTTCGGAGAATTGTGGGAAGATGGCCGGGCCAAGTACGACATCTTCACCGCGAAGGGCAAGATTGGAGACAACGAGCGCTGGAATCTTGCAGGGCAGTCGATTTTGGGTGCCTGCGCTGTCGATGAGGTGTTTGAATTCCAGATTCCATGGTCAGACCTCGGTCTTGCACCTCGCTATTCGACCCGCGTGAAGGTTGTGAGCAGTTGGCGCAATTCGTTTGCGTACGGTGACGGTACCGATGTGGAGATTGCTCCTCCCGCACCCGCAGAGATGATTCTACCGGATTTGGAGGAATGGGTCACCTTGCTTGACATCGATGATGCGGTCGGCGATGAGACCGGAGATGGCGATTACACCTACCCACTCGCTGGAGATTTCGCTCCGGGCTCCGGCCTGTTCGATATCACTCATCTGAAGGTCAGTCAGAGTTCCTGGAATGCGCGCTTTGAGATGACATTCGGAGAGATGACCGATTATTGGGGCCTTTCGAACGGATTCAGTCACCAGATTGTGCAAATCTACGTCGATCAAGGTGAGACGACGTATGGACGAACCGAGTTGTTGAATGGCGCCTACGCGATGGTCCACGATGACTGGGCTTGGGAGGTGGCCGTCTCTGCGACTGGAGAACCGGGTGCGGTGAAAACAGTCAGCGCCAGCACCGGTGAGACCAGTGCCAAGGGCATCGAAGTCTCTGCTGACAAGGATTCGAAGAGAATCACAATCACCGTGTCCAAGAGTGTGATTGGACCAGACGTGCCCAACTACAGATTCGTCATCATCGCCGGTTCACAAGATGGATTCGGCATCGGAAAGTGGCGTGATGTGGATGCCGAAGCCAAGACGTGGCGACTGGGTGGTGGAGCAGACCCTAGTCCCATTGACGGCCGGGATTACGACCCGAACATCATCGACATGGTTCTCGACAATACGTCAGATCAAGCTGCCATGCTGGGCTCATACGATGTGGATACACAGACCTATGCCGTTCTGACTGGCATCGCGCTTCCAGAGGTTGCACAGCAGGTGTTCGGCGTCAGTGTGTCCAGCATCACCACTTCCTCCGCAATCATCTCTTGGTCGACAACCAAATCCGCCACTGGAATCGTGGCCTGTGGTGACAACAATTTCACGACACCCATGATGTTCTACTCTCAGGCGCTGCAGGTCACAGGACTGGATGCCGGCACAGCCTATTCGTGCTCCATCACTGTGAGCGAAGCCCCATCCGCCTCGATTTCGTTCAACACCTCCAACGAGATTGACACCACCGCGCCCGAGCTGCTGAATCTTGCCGTCGAGGTCATCGAGGGTGGCTGGCTTCGAGTCACTTGGTACACGAGCGAGGCCGCGACGGAATCCATCGAGGTCTCTGGTCAATCCTTCAATGGACAGGCCGTCGCCCTGCGCAAGAACCACGACATGACGATTGT
>CAXEUI010000345.1:0-1647 GCA_963999335.1 uncultured Candidatus Poseidoniales archaeon | reverse complement strand
GGGATGATGTGGCCAGAAGAGGGTCCCTTTTGAATCCCTCGTCTGACGTCCCCTTGGTCACACCTCGGGCCGTCTCGGGTCGCGACGGTTCTTGAACCTATGAAGTCAAATGGGTCCGAGGATTGAAGGATTGTCACCGTTCAGGGGTACCCATGGAGGAGGGGGATGCACCCAGATGGATGGACATGCCATCCATCGCCGAGTCACAACCTGAATCGGTCGCTCCAGCACAAGCCTACCACGATTTGGGGGACCTGTACCCTGATGCTCCTGTCCCTTCGATGCGTGGGGAAGCCATCATTCATCGCGCTGTGTTACAGGACTCATCCGGCATCGAAGCCCTATTTGATTGGGTGGCCGCTGGAGATGTGGCGATTGTCGAGTTGAAACGCCTCATTCATCGAGAGGTTGAGTTCGCCAATTGTGTTGCGCGGTTGCAGGAATTGGTTGAGGCGGATCTGGGCGGAGCGATGATCCAAGTGGGCGATGATCGGCTCATTTTGCTCCCGGCTGGTTTTGCAGCTGTCAAGGGTGTGGACAACGAAGTATTCGCACCGGACGCATAGGTTCAAACCCCAAGAGGAGGACAGTTTGCCATGGAGAGCAAAATCGATGTTTCCTGCGTCATCTGCGGGTTCGATGGAGGACTGTCCATGCTTGCACATACCGAAGAAATCGCCTATTTCGGAGAACATACCCAAGTCACACTCACGTGCCCGGGGTGTGGATGGCGTCAGACGGACTTCATCCCGGCTGAGGCGAGAGAGGGTTCATCCCATACATATCGAATCGATTCGACCGATGATTTGCAAGTCCGTGTCATTCGAGGCTCAGCCTGCACGGTACGACTGTTGGAGTTGGATCTAGAGGTGCGACCTGGGTCACATTCGACAGGATATGTGTCCAATATCGAAGGCGTTCTGAATCGATTTCAGGATGTGGTCGACATGGTCGGCCGTCAAGCGGCCATCGAGGGCGATGATGGAGCCATCACTGAACTGGAGCAATTGACACAAGCCATGCTGGAGATTCGAAGGGGTCAGAGGGAGGCAACCCTCCAGTTACAGGACCCCCATGGACATTCGATGATTCTCACCGATGATGTCCAGACACGGGCACTCACAGAGGCTGAGATTGAGGACCTGCCGGTGGGCCCTGGAGCCGGATTGATGGAAGCGGGTGCCTCGCTCTCTCGCACGGGCACGGGAACAGAATAAAGCGCCCTCGCAATCACCCATAACCATGGTAGAATGGGAATACAAAATCGTCACTGGGAAACTCATTGAGATTACTGATGATCAACTCAACAAGTTGGGTGCAGAGGGTTGGGAGGCCGTCGGATGTGGTGTGGCCGGTCGTGAACTCGGGCCGGACAAGATGATGGTTCTGTTCAAGCGACAGAAATAATCGCATGGTTCACTCACGGTGGTCCCATTGGGGGTGGCGAGGTCCTTCGACGTCCCGTGAACAGGACAATGGTGGTAAGCACTACCAAGATTGAAACAAGGCCAATGATTATTGTAGTCTTTGGATTAATCGAAGAACCAGCACTCGTCGAGGTGTTTTCACCATCATCTACTGGAGTTGTATCAGTAACATTGGTTTGGTTATCTTCAGGCATCGGTGTCTGATCACAATTGTCAGGAA
>CAXEUI010000344.1:0-1652 GCA_963999335.1 uncultured Candidatus Poseidoniales archaeon | reverse complement strand
CCTGAACTTCGAAGGTCACCCCCTCGGGTATGTCCATGTCTGGAACAGTGACTGAGATGAAGAATGTCCCATTTGGATTCGAATTGTCCTTCCAAGTGGATGCGATGAAGTCGCCCTGACTGTCCTTGCGGGCGATTCTGACGTCGAATACCGAGTTGAGGGGCGCATCTTGCGTACCTTCGAACCAGACTTGGCCTTGGAAGTGAATCGTCTCACCAGCGACAATCCAGTCACCATTCTGCACATCATCGTTGACCACTTCACCTTCTACATCATGGATGGTGAACCACCCCAGTCCGTACGATTGGTTGACGACGATTCCTGCGAAGCCGGTGGAAAGGGTTGCAGGCGAGAAACCGTTGTCATCGGTACAAGAGACCCGCCATCCTACGTTGTTCTGCTCGGGGAAATCGTCAGTCACTCTGAACATCCAATGAATCTCAAAGATGCCATTGGACAGATTCGTCCATGTGGCGCTCTGATCGGGAATAATCCAATCCTCCGGGTCATCATCAACCAGTGTTCCATCTTGAGCCCACGACAGTTTTGGCGCATCCGCATTGGGTGATGCTAGGAAGGTCAGTTCCGCATCGGTGATGCTCAAAGCCTGATCACCGATTACGTGTCTCGTGACAATCTCATAGGCTTCTCCTCGCTCATGCAGAACCATGTTCTCATCGAAGTTGATGTCGAGATTGACCGTCACCATCGTGTATTCGATGCTCATCGATTTGATTTCGACCTTGCCCGCAGCGGCCGAATGGACCTTGATAGGCACGACAATCGTACCCGAACCCGTTTGTGGAACCAGATTGTTGAAGGCATTCACCATGTCATTTTGACTTGGAGTAGACTGTGCGGTCGTCGTTCCAATCAATACGCCGTCATAGTCCCACTCGTAAGAGCCATCGCCACCGATGTCAATCTTGACATCACGAGGTGCATTTGAGTAGGTTGCGATATTCATATCGTAGAGAATCGGAGAATACTCATTGTTCGTGCCTGCATCCAGGTCAACACAGATGGAAAGATATCCAGCCGTTGAGGCGAACGAAACAGTCGAACCCGAACTTGGAACATTGACTCGGGTTCCACTTGTGCAGGTGGACGAACTGTCTCTGAAATAGACATCCACTGAACTTCCACCCGGTGTTGATGCGTTCCAATAGACGGTTGCAGCGACTGGATGAATTCCCCCGGATGAGCTGTACATCCTGAATTGTCCTGTGGAAGCGTATGTCGCGGTATAGGTCAGGCCCACCGTGTCGATGAGAGGCGCTGCAGTGGCCGTCCCATTCAGCCATGCTCGCCAGGCCAATTGGGTGCCTGCGTTCGCGAATGTGATTGTCTGTCCGGGGCTGTTGGCTTGTTTCCAAGTGGTCCCACCATCGTTGGTCACTTCAAAATCAACCGAGGTTCCTGTCGGTTCCCACGTTGCCGCCATTCCCAATCTTCGATACTTTCGAGTACCCGGGCTACGAGCTTGGTCACGGCGAGCCGCTTGGTATCAAGAACGTCAAACCTTGCAACTGGTTGCAGATAATGGACAACGTGGTAGACCCGGTGCATGAGTCGTTTCTGCACGCGCGCAGCTCCGGGTTTCAGTTCCTGGACAAAAACGGTGATCCGGTCACCGCGCTCGCCGATGTTGG
>CAXEUI010000343.1:0-1660 GCA_963999335.1 uncultured Candidatus Poseidoniales archaeon | reverse complement strand
GGGACCAGGAATTGTGCGACTTCCTCGAGAGGTTCCATCGTTGCTGAGATTCCCAATCGTTGGACTGGATTCGCAATCAGGGTATCCAGCAAAGCCATGGTCAATGCGAGATGAGTGCCTCTTTTTGTTGGGACAAGTGAATGCATTTCGTCGATGATGAGCCACTTGAGATTATGCATGAGGGGTCTGAATTTCTTTGAGGCCAGAGCAAGTCCCAACGATTCAGGAGTCGTGATGAGAATGTGAGGGGGTTTGCGCAGCATCTTCTGCCGTTCTGATTGGGGGGTGTCTCCAGTTCTCAATCCAACTTTGATCTCTTGAGCCCGCCCTGGAAGGAAGCGCTCTTTGATTTCTGTTAATGGACCAATCAAATTGCGTTGGATATCATTGGCCAGTGCTTTGATTGGTGAAATGTACACACAGTACAGTTGTTTCTCTAGATTTCCATCCATTGCCAACCGGACAAGTTTGTCAATGATTGTAAGGAAGGCAGTGAGAGTTTTTCCCGAACCCGTCGGCGAGCATAGCAAGAGGTGTTCACCATCGACGATTGAGGGAATCGCCATTTTCTGTGGTTCTGTGAAATCAGGAAATTTGTCTTTGAACCAATCTCGGACAGGCTGAGATAATTTGGAAAGCAATACCTCTGTATCTTCAAGAGAATCTAGGTATACTGTTTCAGCCAACAGAAATTCCTCCTATTACTCGTGGGTGAGCGTAACGAAGCGGTATATCAACGATTCGATAAAACAGCAATATTCTTACTATGAAACAGCAAATCGCAACCCGATGGGTTTCCAAAAGTGCACTTCCTTCTAGAAATTGGTCCGATTGCTTGATGAGACTAACGCGCACGCGGAGAAATGATGAGCGACCCGCATGCACGTCTGGAACGCTTGACAAGCATGTTACGGCGAAGAGGTGTAATCCTGCCTGCCTTCGAAATTCACGGTGGAATTGCAGGACTTTTCGACTTTGGTCCGGTCGGTGGAAGATTGCGAAGACGATTGAATAATGTCTGGCTTGAACACTGGGCCTCTCAAGGAGATATTGTCGAAATCGACAGCCCGACCATCACGCCTGAATCCGTCTTGATTGCGAGCGGTCATGTGGGGGAATTCAATGACCATATGTCTGAATGTAACGCATGTGGTGGTGCATTCCGCAGTGATCATCTCGTCGAGGGTTTCCATCCAAATCCAGATGTGCTTGCCACGGCAGACTTGGACCAACTCATTGCAAAAAACAGCATCAATTGTCCTACATGCGCTGCGAACGATTGGAAACCGTCACAACCGATGAATCTGATGTTCAGCACCCGCATTGGTGCAATGAAGGGTGGGCGTACGGCCTATATGCGTCCGGAAACGGCTCAAGGGATGTTCATGCTCTTCCCCGCACTCTACCGACATTTCAGAAACAGATTGCCATTTGGAGCGGTCCAAACAGGCAAGGGATATCGGAACGAAATCAGCCCTAGGCAAGGGATGATCAGACTTCGCGAATTCAACATGGCTGAACTTGAATATTTCATCGACCCCGAGGTTGAGCCGGATCATGATTTTTCAACGTGGGATTCAGTCCGATTCAGTCTCGTCCCTGACCCTGAAATCCGCGAACCGCTTGAGATGAATCCCGCGCAGGCATCTTCAGAGAATAT
>CAXEUI010000342.1:0-1669 GCA_963999335.1 uncultured Candidatus Poseidoniales archaeon | reverse complement strand
TCGCTGCCATGTTTGCAAGCATCGCAACGCCTGGAATGTCGTGTAGAGCAGTGATTACCGGCAATGTAGGAAGTGGGAAAACAGTCCTCAGTCGTGCCTTTGCAGATGATTTAACCCGCCATCTTTCAGGAGTGAGGGCCATACAATCGGTACACGTCAATTGTCGAAATCACCCCACGACTTCTCAGGTTCTGCAACGAATCGCCAAGGCACTCGATGATCGTCATCCCGACCGTGGATTCTCCGCTTCGGAAGTCATCCAAGGCATCCGTCGCAATCTCCGAACGCACAATCAACACATGTTGCTCATTCTCGATGAGATTGACCACCTGATGCGAAGAGAAGGGGGGGATCTGCTTTACCAACTCCTTCGAATCGATGAAGGACGCGATGAAGCGGGGACGTTGTCACTGATTCTCATCAGTCAGGAGCAAATCTTGGACCAACTGGAAGGCGCAGTCATCTCTCGCTTCGGCCGATCAAATCACCTGGCGCTGAAACCCTATTCTGAAACACAACTGGCTGCGATTGCAGCACAACGTGCGACCCTTGCAACACGCACAGGTTCGGTGAGTGAGGAAATTCTTACTCTAATCGGACAGGCCTCCGCAGATACAGGTGATGCACGCGTCGCCATCGAGTTGCTGGAGGCTGCAGTCATGCGAGCCGAGAAGGGGGGATTCCAGGAAGTAGCGGCAAGTCATGTCCAACGTGATGCGGTCGCTCGTGGCCGTGTTGTTGAACCGAGTGTGGTCGACGAACTCAATCAGCACGAGCAGATGATTCTGCTCGCCATCTGTCGTCGACTGCGACGCGATCCAGAAGTGACCTCTGGAGATGCGGAGAAATTGTACCAAGTTGTATGCGAAGAATACGAGGCAAAACCGCGCGGACATACAACATTCTGGAAGTACCTGAAAACACTCGAGACGCGGGGTCTGATGGAATCTCGTACTGGAACGGCAAGCACCGGCCGAGGACGTACACAACACATCACAATGCCACACAGTTTGCCAGGCCAACTCGAAAACCGCCTTGAGCATGCCCTAAAGCAATGATTTCAGCAAAACGATCGAATCCACCTACGGTGGAATCAGCCGAACCGCTCTTATAGGGAGCATCTGTCGCCGAGGCGCACGAGGTTTGAGCATGGCTGAGCAGGTATTCAAAGCGGTCGTCAACGACACCGACCCCTCCAGTGGAGGAAAGTCGTACGCGGTCGACATCAGCGGTTCAAACTACAACCATTTCCTCGGCAAGAAGATTGGTGATTCTGTGGATGGAATCTTCGTCGGTGAGGGGGATGTCAGCCTCGGTGGATTCACACTCGAAATCACAGGCGGCTCCGATTTGACAGGCACCCCAATGCGTAGGGACCTCCATGGAGGCAACCGCAAGAAGGTTCTCGTCTCTCCGTCAACCGGCTTCAAGGGTCACAAGATCGTGAAGAAGAAGGGGGGACGGTATCGATACACCTACGATGGTCTGCGAAAGCGCCGGGCCTTCCGTGGCAATGTCATCTCCTCGGACACACGCCAGATTAACCTGAAGGTTGTCGAAAGTGGAAGCAAATCCCTCTCAGACATGTTCTCTCCTGCAAGCAGCGATGATGCAAGCGGGGCTGACAGCGAGGAGTGACAGGAGTTAGACACCAGATGGCCAAGAAGCG
>CAXEUI010000341.1:0-1684 GCA_963999335.1 uncultured Candidatus Poseidoniales archaeon | reverse complement strand
GATAGATGAGGGGTGCAATCGTCCGCAATCGTTGGAGCAAGATCTGCTGGTCATGTATGGATGGGAGAAAGCAAAGATGTCTCAGATGCGAAATGGAGCAATCAGCAGAATGGAAGAAATCGGTTTGATTAATCGTGAGAAGAAAGGGAGAGAAGTTACCTATTCTCTGACGGATTTGTGTCGTGAAACAGTCCTAGCCGATTGAGGCCATTGCGTATCCTTTGAAATAGGTGAAAAACGCACTGATTCAAGTAGTACGACTCAGAGGGTAGGGGCTGCGCAGCGCCTCAGTAACTCAGTCGCTGAAGTTGTCGTCCAATCGCCTCTTCCATCGATAGGCGACCGACAGCGACAGATTGGGCCAATGGCTGAGAAATGGTCACCTGACCTCCGGAGACTCGACGACTCAACCGCTGCACTTCCTTGACCTCGCCGGGAGTCGGGACAACCGGTTGTTTACGTGTAATCGGTGCCCCATCCATCTGCGCGATTCTGGTCGCTGAAGCATGATGCTGGTTTCTGGGCAGGCCCCTCGATGTGCGACGCTCATCGACTCGTTCAACCCTGAGTCCGCGCGCGAGGCAGACATTGGCCAAACGATTCGAAATCGTTCGCGAACCATCACCAATCCGCACAATCAAGGAGTTGTGACCAATCTCTTCAGACAATTCACAGATCCGATCCACAGCCGCATCCACGGATTCGAACTGAGCGGTACCCAACACGCGACCATCACCCATCCATGCCAGGCCCGGACGTGGACCCGGGTCGATGCCGAAGGTGAGGTCCCTGACGATGCCGCCCTTGGCGACGAATCTCAGAGCTCGATCAATATCGGATTCCACGGATTCGAGGGTTGCACCTATTCCCAGTGGATCTGCGGCCGCCTCGACCTCTTCATGCGAGGCCAGCCAAACGAGGGTTGAAGGTGGAAGTTGGGTTTCTTGCTCGAGATGAGCACATCGAACCTGGCGTGCTTTCAGACTGGCCAACAAGTGATAGGCCAGACGGAAATCCGCTGTTCGAACAATGACCCTGCTCACGTTCAGGGGTACCTCTGTAGATAGTCAAACCTTCGCATCAGCCGGGACGAAATTCTCTTTTTGCCAGACAAATCGATTGGGGGCACGGGTGTTTAGCGAACACTGTAATAGCCGCGGAAGGGCCGGCTTCGTCGATGGCCTCGTCTTACGAGCGCGAATTAAGGGCGGTGTTGGCTGGTTCCCCAGCCGGTGTCCGAGCTGTGACACGCTCATGCTCCGAATTGGAACGCGCACGCGCCATGCAGGTCGTTCAGAGACCATTTCTGGTGGTTCGAGTGGCCGGCAGTGGGATGGATGGAAGTGGAGACATCATCGCCTTGCGTGGTGACCTCTGCTTTCCAATCGAAGTCAAGACTCGGACGAATAAGAAGGTGTATTTCTCCGGACAGACGGAAGATCAACTGAATTCGATGAAAGAGATTGGAGAGAAATGTGGTCTCATGCCTCTCTATGCGCATCGACTCAAAGGTGTGCGGGGTGATTCCTGGCGAATCTTCCGAGTCGAGACCTCGACCCTGACAGGTCGATTGGCCACACTCTCAAAACGAATTCCATCACTGCCCTTGACCCGAACAGGAAAACCACATTTGGATTGGGACCAAGGACTCCCCCTGCACCAATTTCTCGGGGTGGTCTGCCGA
>CAXEUI010000340.1:0-1692 GCA_963999335.1 uncultured Candidatus Poseidoniales archaeon | reverse complement strand
GTACCGCGCCGTCTTGAACTCTTCATAGCGGAAGCAGGACCCGAAGTAGGCGAGTCGCATGGGTTTGGGCACGGAACGCATCTCGTTGGCCACCATGCGCATGACCGGCGCGGTCAATTCAGGTCGCAGTGCAAGTGGGCGACCGCCCTTGTCCTCGAACGCATAGAGCTCGTCGACCACAGTGTCGCCAGACTTGGCTGTAAACAGATCCAAACTCTCGAAAGTGGGCGTGGCCACCCGCTGGAATCCATGACGTGCCGCCTGCTCATCGCACAATCTTTCGAGCGCTGAGCGTCGGGCCATCTCGTCAGGACCGAAGTCTCGAGTACCGCGCGGACGCTGGAACATCGGCACTATGCGGGCATACACTACTCTTCAATTTGAGGGGTGGCCGTTACTCTTCAGAATCGAGTTCTGGAGGGAATGCCAACAGGCGGAGGCCAGCGAAATAGGCCAATCCAAACATACAGTTGTTGATGACCCATGCAACGTTAGGATCGATGTCCAGCCGGTTGACCAACACCCAGATCGTAATCGAAGAGACCACGGCGATGATGCTGTAGACCAGCATCATCCAGAACAGGCTCTCTTTGTACGGTGTGCTCGATTTGAAGGTGAATCGTCTGTGAACATAGTGCGCCTCCACCGTTCCAATGCCGAACGCGACGAACCAAGCGAACACCTCTGGGTACATATTGAGTGGATTCCAAAGATAGAGCAGGTAGTAGAGAATAAAGAAGAAGATCGAATTGAAGATCGCCATGAACATGTAGCGAAAGAATTCTCTCGTCATCTTCTGGCGGGTGTATTCGATGATCTCGAGACCTTCTTTGGACCGCAGGGCTCTCTTCTTGGGATTCTCCATCATTACATCCACCCAATCTCTGGCCAATCATCTTCTTCTTGTGACGGATCCCACTTGACTTCGTCGGCACCCGCATCTCCATGCAATTGGGCGGCCACTGGTGTTGCCTCGGGGATGACATTCTCAGCGATGTCCTCAGTGTCCAAACTGTCGACAAGATCATCCACATTCTCCACGGGCATGATGACGTACTCATCCTCTTGAACCGGACTTCCTTCAAGAACGGCTGTACCTGTCGAATCGGTCGTATCGAGATTTCCGAATGCGGAGTCAAGCACTCTTTTTCCAACCGGAGGAGGGGCCTGTGCCTTGCGAAGGGCAAGTTCCCGTTCGGCCTCAAGTCGATGCTGCTCACGTATTTTTGCATCCTCTTCGATGAATGCATCTCGCAGGTCTCGTTCACGAATTCGCCGCTTCATTTCCAGAAGTGATGACAACGATGGACGATCCCAACCGAGCCAGAATTTCCAGCAGATCGGAATCAATACGAAGGCCACGAAGGCCGCGATCAGAATCCACTCTTTGAGGGTCGGCACGACACCGCCAATCGGTTCTCATTCTCAAGCATCGCGGTCTGCGTCTTGGCCCGTCCATTGGGCCAATGTTCGTGCAATGTGTGAAGGGACATCACTGGCTGACAGACCTGGGCCGTATTCCAGAGCCGCGGATGCACCCGCTGTTCGCAACAGCGCGCAACCGAGGCGAGAGGCCGCCCAAGGGGTCATTCCCTGCGCAATCAAGCCCGCGATACAACCACTGAGCAAATCACCCGTTCCACCCACCGACATTCGGGCGTGACCACCGGTTGCAAAGCAATGACGTCCGCC
>CAXEUI010000339.1:0-1700 GCA_963999335.1 uncultured Candidatus Poseidoniales archaeon | reverse complement strand
CGGGTTCCAATTGCTTGTGAATGACGTTCGATTCGCCAGTCAGACTTGATTCATCGACCAATAATTGGTAAATCTCAATGATTCGCACATCGGCTGGAACATTCAATCCATCCTCCAGCCAGATGATATCGCCAGGTACCAATTCTTCAGTACTGACCTTGTGTTCAGTCCCATCACGAAGTGCAACGCAATGGCTGACAAGCAATTTTTTGAGTGATTCCATAGCCTCCTCGGCTCTCGATTCTTGTAGATATCCAAAGAATGCATTCAGTGTGAGGGCAATCACAATGAAAATAGGTGTACCAATATCTGAGGGTTCGAATATCGTTGCAATGATTGCAGCCAGCATCAAGAGGTATACCATCGGATCCTGGAATTGCTCTAGCAGTCGGACCCATGCTGGAATTGGAGGATTCTCATCGAGTTTGTTTTCACCATACAATTCTCGACGGCTCATCACCTCATCATTCGATAACCCGGCTAGATTGGCATCTAAATTATCGAGTACCTCCTCAATCGTAAGAGCGTGCCAGTCCCCTTCGGGATGTTCGGTTAATACAGCATCCGCTGGCATATGAACAGTACAACCTGATGCAGGGTTGCTTATGATACTCATGTTCTTGGTCCCTGTAGGGACCAGAACATTTTCTATTTGGTACACCGGATAATTGACAGCCCGAATCGATGTGGTCGACTCATGTCGGTGGCCCACACACCATATGTGGCTGCTGAGGAAGATATCGCTGAACTCACTGTTCGTGCAATCGTACTCGGACTTGTATTGGGTGCATTAATGACCGCGGCCAATACATATCTTGGATTGTACATGGGCATGACCGTGTCGGCCTCCATTCCTGCTGCTGTCATGTCAATGCTATTACTTCGGTTGTTCAAATTCAAGGACGTCACGATTCTCGAGAATAATGCTGTTCAAACAATGACATCCGCAGGAGAGTCACTGGCTGCAGGAATCATTTTCACGATGCCGGCGTTACTGGTCATGGGATTTGCCGGCGACATGAATTTTGTCACTGTCTTCTGCGTGGCCATTCTCGGTGGAGTTCTTGGTACGATCTTCACCATCGCGTTGAGGCGCGTATTCATTGTCGAGGAAGCTCTACTGTATCCCGAGGGAATTGCATGTGAGGAAGTATTGGTTGCGGGGGAAAAAGGAGGTTCATCGCTCATTGTGATTCTATACGCGCTTGTATTGGGTGGAATCTATGGTTGGTTCGTCAAAGGTTTTGAAATCGCTGAAGGTAAAGTCATGGCTGGAATCGACCTGGTTGGCGCTCGAATCTATGGCGCATCTGACCTCTCACTCGCATTGCTTTCTGTGGGTTACATCGTCGGATTGCGAATAGCATCATACATCTTCACTGGCGCACTCATTGGAGTCCTATTGATCACCCCTGTGTATGGATTGGTCCATGGATGGCCCAGCGGTGGGATGGATGTAGCCCACAGCGCCCACGCTCTATGGAGTACTCATGTGAAATTTGTCGGTGTAGGCTGCATGGTGGTCGGTGGACTGTGGACCCTATGGTCGATGAGACATACAATCATGACTGGTGTCAATCGTGTATTTGGGTCTGATTTAACCGAAGATATGCAAGGTGTTCCTCGCACTGAACGCGATTTGCCCATGAAAAAGATGATGCCGGTGTTGATCGCAATTATCGTTCTGACATTCCTATTCT
>CAXEUI010000338.1:0-1705 GCA_963999335.1 uncultured Candidatus Poseidoniales archaeon | reverse complement strand
TGGCTCCTGGAAGGAATCCCGGAACATCCACCAACGTCACGAGTGGAATCCCGAAGGCATCACAAAACCTGACAAAACGGGCTGCTTTGGTTGAAGCATCAATGTCCAAACAGCCAGCGAGTACCTTCGGTTGATTGGCCACCACACCAACGGTCGTGCCATCGAGACGCCCAAATCCAACAACGATATTTGCCGCGTAGTCTGCTTGAACCTCCAAGAATGCCCCCGCATCTAGAATGGAGGCAATCACGTCGTTGACGTCATACGGCTTGTTGGGATCCTCAGGGACAATCGAATCCAGAGCATCGCACAGTCGTTCGGCAGAGTCTCCCAGAGACTTGTTCGGAACGCCTGAAAGGTTGTTCGAAGGCAATAGTCCAATCAGATCACGGGTGAGTTCAAGCGCCTCTTCATCTGAACCTGCTGTGAAGTGTGTGACGCCTGATTTGCTTCCATGCGTCATCGCCCCCCCCAGATCTTCGAATGAAACCTCTTCGTTCGTGACCGTTTTGATGACCTCAGGGCCGGTGATGAACATGTGTGCGGTCTGGTCGACCATGACGATGAAATCCGTGATTGCGGGACTGTAAACCGCACCACCTGCACAGGGGCCCATGATGACACTGATTTGCGGGATTACACCACTGGCCCTGACATTGCGGAAGAAGATTTCAGCGTACGACCCTAAACTGGCCACCCCTTCCTGGATTCGGGCCCCTCCAGAATCATTCAATCCAATGACAGGGGTGCCTGCTTTCATCGCCATGTCTAGAATCTTGCAGATCTTCAGGCCGTGCATCTCACCCAGACTGCCACCATACACAGTGAAATCCTGGGCATAACAGTGGACGGCCTTTCCGTCAATTGTCCCATGGCCGCAGACGACCCCGTCCCCTGGAATGATGTTCCCTTCCATGCCGAAATCGGTACATCTGTGCTCAACGAGTGAATCGACTTCTTGGAATGACCCCTCATCGAGAAGACCCTCAAGTCGTTCTCTCGCGGTCATCTTGCCACGATTGTGCTGTGCATCGATGCGTTGGGAACCCCCTCCAGCCTCCGATTGAGCCTTGCGACGACGCAGTTCGTCCAGTCGCTCCTCTGCCGTTTTCATCGTCCTCAACCCCCTCGTTATCACAGTCCGCCCTTGAAGATAGCCCCCTCTGGGGGCTCTTTCTGCTATACGTGGGGTTCAAGGGCACTCCACGGCTAGACCCAATCATGGCAACGCCGTTGCGAATCGTCATCGCCAAGCCCGGCCTTGATGGACATGATCGTGGTGCAAAGGTGGTTGCTCGAGCTCTGCGCGATGCTGGACACGAAGTGATTTACACTGGACTCCGACGAACTCCAGAGCAAATCGTGCGAATTGCGATGGATGAAGATGCACAGGTGGTCGGACTTTCTTCCCTCTCGGGTGCACATGGCTTCCTCTTCCCAAAGGTGTGTGAATTGCTACGTGAAGCCGGATTGGATGACATTGTTGTATTCGGCGGTGGCATCATTCCGGAGCGTGATCGACCCGAATTATTCGAAGCCGGGGTCGCTGCGATTTTCGGACCCGGAACGACTTCAACCGAGATGATTGAATTCCTTGAGGGACTGGAGGCCTGAGCATGGACCGGCGCGAACTCGCGCGGGCCTTGTCTTCATCAGAGTTGATTACGGCCCCCGCCCGGACTCGAGAACCTTGGCGTGTTCTCGG
>CAXEUI010000337.1:0-1709 GCA_963999335.1 uncultured Candidatus Poseidoniales archaeon | reverse complement strand
TGGTCCCGTTCCGCGTGGTGTCCGGGCGGGCGGACCGCGCAGAACGCATTGGTCGCATCGCCGGCGACGACGGCATTGATGGCGGCGACGATGGCGCCCGAGGCACGCAACGCCGCTTCGCCAGATTGGGGTGAGATCACCGTGTCGGGATCGATGCGCGTGAGCCCATCGTCAGGTATCGCCGCCAGAAGGCGTTCGACATAGCCAGCTGGATGAAGACGATGTGCCGGTTCGTCTACAAGCCGGCCAAGGAAAAGGCAAGTAAGGTTATTATCGGAATCATTGCATTCCTGGCAACATGACCACGAACGATCGTCACGTCACTCAACCCTTTCGCATGTGCAGTACGGACAAAATCGTGACCCAAAACATCCAATGTACTGGAACGCATTATTCTCATAAGACCTGCGAATCCTGTTACACCCATGGCTATTGCGGGAACGAATATCCTGACATCGAGCAATCCACCCCAACCATCCAACGCGTCATCGTCAGCCGACACATCATCAGACATCTCACTCACTCTGGCGTGAACATAACTCGTCCATGAAGGCATCCCTCAGTCAATCGAGATTGGAGTATAGTTCCCCCATGGTTCGACGTCCCGTGTCTGACAGTGGTTTGGGGCTGTTTGAGAATTGCACATGACGGGGCCTTCCGAAAGCCAGATTGCAAAATTGGCATCTCCGTCATTGCCAGGGAAATCTGTGGTAATGAAATTCGCTCCTGTCTGCAAAGCGTGCTCCAATCGAGTGTAGTTCTGCTCTTGTGCTTCGATGGTTGCTTCATCTGATCGCGTACGTACCATGAAACCCATGGCAGAAGCATCGCGCAGCCTGTCTCCATGCGTGTCTGGGTTGACGAATGAGATGACGCTTGCCAGTGAATGATTCTCTTCGACAATGGCGAACATGGTTTGATTCTCCAGCGTTGGATTTCGTTCAATATAGAGGTCACGAATTTCGGTTTTATCCAAGAGAACGAACAGGGCCTTTCCTCGGCTTTCATCCAATGTCGGCCATCCATCGCTGGTGATTGCTGTTCGAAGATTCTCAGCATCACCCTGTACATCTGCCGGCGTAATCGTTCTGTCCGCTGGCCATGTAGCTGCAATTTCAGCCTGAATCATCTCCAAGATATCGATTTCTTCGACGACCAGAGGCAGATTCTTCGGTTCGATGAAAAGCCACAGGGGGGCGTGTTGCGGATTCGCCGTCGACCAATTGAGCAACACGCTCATGCAACCCGCGAACCCTTCACAATTGGTCGAAGGATCCAATGTCGTATGGTACACACGTAATCCCATGCCTGGAATGTAATGAACATCCAACTCGAACTGTCTGACCCCCAATCGATCCGCTTGTACATCCAGTTCCGCGTGTGTGTAGTTGTTCCCCGGATCAAGTGTTGAAACGCCGGGCGTTTTGACATGATATGAATTGTGAGTCCCTTTCATTCGCAAATGATTCAGGCGAATCTCTTCCAAAGGCAGATTTTCCTCCGTTTCTTCACCGAAGCATCCTGACAGACCGGTCAGAAGTAGAAGGGCGGCCAGACCCACTGCGGTACCCTTCATTCAATCACCTATACGTGTTGGTAGTACGTTTGAACGGCTGCTTCCAGTTCATCAAATACTGCGCTTTCGTCGATTGTCAGGGTCATCCCATCACGACGTAGCGGCCGCCCATCGACCCATAGATCGAGGCAAT
>CAXEUI010000336.1:0-1719 GCA_963999335.1 uncultured Candidatus Poseidoniales archaeon | reverse complement strand
AAGAAGAAAAAGCTAAAGGTCATGATTCTCAAAAATGGAGCTCGCCCGTTTTTACTCCAGATGAAGGAGTTGCTGATTATCTTCAAAGAATGGGTATCAAAGCGCATTATCTGCACTCTGAAATCGATACTCTAGAGCGAAGTGAAATCATCAAAGCACTTCGAATTGGCCACATTGATGTCATCGTTGGAATCAATCTCTTGCGGGAAGGCCTCGATCTTCCCGAAGTCAGTCTGGTCGCAATCTTCGATGCGGACAAGGAAGGATTTCTTCGCAATGAACGAAGTCTATTGCAAACCATTGGACGAGCTTCAAGAAATGAAAATGGCCGGGTCATCCTATACGCCGACAGAATGGGAAGAGCGATGGAGTCTGCGATTTCACAAACGATTGAACGGAGACAGAAACAGATTGCGCATAATGAACGACACGGTATTACACCGAAAACGATCGAAAAGCCGCTGCCTGTGATGGGCATTGAGGTCGGAGAACTCCTAGCAGGAACCGCAGGGAAGGGTATGACCGGCGGGAAGAGATTTGTCGGTGGTTCATCGGGGCAAACCCGTACGGAACATGAAAGAGATTTGGTCAAGAAATTCGATCTCGGCGCAGGTTCTTGGGGTGATGATATCGTCGCCAATCTATCTCAACCTACATCCGTCAGTCTACCCGATGATGTGATAGATACTGGATTGCGATTGGTCGAACGGCTGAGAAAGGAGATGAATCAAGCTGCAGCCCGACTCGACTTTGAGAAAGCAGCCAAATTGAGAGATAGGATATTCCAATTGGAAAACTCAAATTCCAATTGATAATTTCAACCCGCCAGTTCAAGTGAAGGTGGTAGGTCGCCAAGCCGTTCCCATGCCGTTAGACCGCGACGATTTCGATGTCCCTGTTGAGGACTATGATTTCAGTCAAATCAGTGGTGTGACTTCGTTAATTGATCAAATGGCCAATGCAGGGGGGTTTACAGCAACCAAACTCGCGCACGCCAGAGACGTTCTAAGAGATGCCATCAAGAAATCAGAGAAGGAAGGTGTTCTGAATTGGCTTTCATTTCCAGCATGCCTCTGCGCAACAGGGTCCCGTGGATTTTTCGTCGAAGCCATCAAACGCAAGGCATACAATGTCATCATCACGACCTGTGGCACACTGGATCATGATATTGCTCGAACCTACCAAGCCTACTATCACGGGGCCTTTGAGTTGGATGATGTTGAACTCGGAGAACAAGGATTGAATCGGCTGGGCAACGTCATTGTTCCCAACGAATGCTATGGAGAAATCTTGGAAAAATCAGTTCTTCCTTGGCTTCAGGAGATAGAGGATGAGCGTCGAAAGATGAACCCAGAAAATCCCTGGAGAGGATTTGGGAGCATCGAATTGTGCTGGGCATTTGGGGATCGGATTGATGACGAAAGCAGTTTGCTACACTGGGCTGCAAAGCACAGAATTCCCATCGTGGTCCCAGGTCTTTCGGATGGCTCTGTTGGCGCGCAGTTGTTCATGCATCGGCAACGAAGTCCTGATTTCATGATTGATTTCCTCGCCGATGAACAGGTTCTCTCAGATCTCACTTGGACATGCGAAGAAAGTCATGCATTGATGGTGGGCGGAGGCATCTCGAAACATCATGTCATCTGGTGGAATCAATATCGGGATGGTTTGGATTCTGCTGTTGCAATCACCACGGCTCCAGAGCACGATGGAAGTCTG
>CAXEUI010000335.1:0-1730 GCA_963999335.1 uncultured Candidatus Poseidoniales archaeon | reverse complement strand
GGACCTTCCGTGCCGGCATGACGCCAACCTCGATGCTCCTGTTGAAACTCTCGATGGTTGGGATGGATCGATTGCCTATTTGGATCGAGACGGCGTCCTCAACGTTGGACGCGAAGATTACGTGAAAAATGCAAACGAAGTCGTGCTTCTTGAAGGGGCAGGTCATGCTGTTGCAGCATTGCGAGAAGCCGGCTACCGGATTGTCGTAGTGACGAATCAATCACCCGTCAACCGCGGGATGTTCTCGCACGAAGATCTGCAAAATATGAATCAAGCAGTGATTGATCAATTGCTTGCCGAAAACAGTGGTGCCCACATCGACTTGGTTCTCTATTCGCCATTCGCTCCATGGGAGTACAGTCCGGTTCGAAAACCCGGCCCTGGAATGCTCCAGGTGGGTCGCCAATTGCTCAGCAATCTTCCACTTGAAGTGACCATTCATTCTGATATGCTTGAGACCAAATTCGACGAGGGCAGGTCATTCATGGCTGGAGACCGAGATGCTGACATGGGTGCAGCATTCCAGCATGGTGTACGGGGCTTCAGAGTCGATGGAAATGTAGGAATTGCAGGGATCCTCAATCGCCTATTGGATGACAATGATGAGGGTGATGCTTTGGAAATATGACCGTCGAGGCCCCCTCGACATATTGGATTGGACTCGACGACACAGATGAGAGAGAATATGGATGCACAACACATGACTTTGATGCACTGCTCAACCATTTGACCAATTCCGGATTCCAAATTCATGACCCTAGACTGGTGAGATTGTGGCCATTTGCGCCAAGACGAACAAGAGGGAATGCAGCCCTCTCAGCCTCTGTTGTAACACAAAACATTCTCGGTTTGGAAGCGTCATTGAATCATTGGTTCAACACACGATTTATGGATATTGAATCAGGAACAGAGCCTCATTCTGCTCAACCGGTTCTTCTACTCGCCGAACAAAAATTACCCGAGTCATTCTACTGGAATACTGTTCAAGGATTCGTCGAATTGTCGCATCGAATCTCGGAGTTGCATCCGCATCCGCATCGAATCTGGTCGACCCGTTCGGGCATGGCTGGTTTGATTGGAGCGAGTGCTGCCATTGCATGGCGTGGTGAGCACGATTTCACATGGGAATGTACCGCATGGAGAGGTATATCAGGGCCAAGAAATGTACCTGAGTCACTTGTTTCCGAGATGTCTGCTAGATTTCCCAGCACGATTCTGAATCGCGATCCGAATGCGGGTCGAAGTTTGATTGCCCCCCGGACTCCGTGTCCGGTTCTTTACGGCATTCGTGGTGAAACCTGTCAAGGTGTACTGGATGCGCATACATTTCTGCAAGAGAACGGTGTCGAGAAATCCACTGGGCATCGTGCACACCGGACAAATCAGGCTACAGACGATCATCTCAGAACCGTCGAGTGTGGTGTTGTGAAAAATACTCGAATCATGAGAGGAGGACATGTCGAAATCGCGGTCAATCACACACTCCTTTCGTTTTCACAGGGGGGTGATGTGAATAAGCTCGCACAACAACTCACTCCAGGGGACCGAATCGAATGGTTCGGGCTGGCGGATCATGAGGGCACCATTCATCTTGAACGACTTCGATTGATGAAGGGGGAACGAGACAAACTTCGTCCAAATTGCAGATGTGGAACTCGATATAAATCTCAAGGACAGAATCAACCACTCCGATGCCCATCATGTGGTTCAGTGCATGAGAATGTCTGGGT
>CAXEUI010000334.1:0-1736 GCA_963999335.1 uncultured Candidatus Poseidoniales archaeon | reverse complement strand
GAGTGCGTCTGGGAGCCACTTGCCCCCGAACATCGCTGCCGTATTCGCGAGATAGCCCGGCAGATACAGCCACAGCACCAGCAAGGGACCACTCCAGAAACTCATGACCAACCCGGCGGACGGATCGATACTCAGGGCAAGACCGTTCACGGCACGAGACAGGTGGGCCCGGCTTAGAATTGTGCGCACGGTTGCGCATCCTTCATGACCCCAAGGCGATACCCCGCAGACATGAGAACCGGCCGCGCGCTCGCTCTGCTGCTTGCAACTTCGATGCTGATCTGCATGATTCCATTTTCAAATGCAGGGTCTGCACCCACCCATGGTGGAATTTACGATGTCTCTACGGACGAAACATGGAACACGGGTTCAGAACTTGATGCCGTCGTCACGGTCGAGGCTGGAGCCACACTGACCATTGCCACCGACTACACACTGCCCGCGGGCGCGAGCATCACGGTTGCACAAGGTGGAACACTGCGAGTCGAGGATGGATCCTTGACCGGAGGAGATTTTGCACAATCGGTACGTATGATACCGAATGTACCAACCAGTCTGATGGCACATTCAAGTGTCGCCAGTGGTGCATTCTCTTTGCGAATCGTCGCTCCTGCAGGCAACAATATGTCGGGATGGACCGTCTCTTGGGATGACATTCCAGGTCAAGACATGACGGGGGAAGAGCATGTAATCAACTTCTCATCACCGAAGGCCGATTTCCGCCTTGATTTCGCCTTGAACCCAGGAAGTTTCACCGATCTTGTCGTCGATCGAATCGAAATCACCGAAGGAAGTGTTGTGACATCAACGCCCGGGTATATGGGCGAACCCATCAACTGCTTTGTCGCAGCAGAATATGGAACCGCTTTCCCACTCACAATCGAGGGAACTGCGCACATCGAGAACAGTGCAATCACGGGTGCAGATGTGATGATTACAGGCGCGGTGACGACCGTTGATTCGGACTTCACAGCCAGTGGCCCGCTCAACGTCCAAGGGGATGGAAGCAGCCTGTCGATGCAAGGCGGCTCGGTCACCATGTCCAGTACGGACCACGATGTCAATCTCGACGGAGTGGGCAGCCTTTCTTGGGATGGGACCACGGGAACAGGCGACCTGATTGACCGGTGGGAGCGCAATATCGAGCAACAAGAGATTCACATCCCAATCGGGTCCACTTGTACCGGGGGATACTGTGTCGAATACACGATTCACGATGTCGGTCCTAGCGAGGGGACAATGCAAAGAAACAACGTCGATGGGGTGGCACTGGTTTCAGCACGAACGGTCGAGATTGGTTTCTCCGATGGAACCCTTTGGACTGAGAATGCCACCATCGAAGTGACCAACTTCCGCACTGCATGGAATCTGGGTGTTACCATGGATTCTTGGAGTGATGGATTGATGGTACCTCTGCCCTGGGATGTTTCTACATTCGACATTCTACCCCATCTCGATTATCCAGTGATTTCGGTCGATTCAGTCAACATCCCAGATGAAGCCGGTGTGATTGGTCATTCCATTTCAGTCGAGATTACCGTCACCAATTCAGGTTCTGAAGCAGCGGCGATTTTCATGCGATGCAATGTCGCAGGTACAGATACGTATGCCGACATGACGCCGACGTACTCAGCCATGATGCTGGATGCGGGTGAGACTGAGACGCTCGATGCGAACTGGTCCTACCACACCGGTGGTGATGAAGGTCTGGATTGCTATGTCGAGGAACCCTTCCA
>CAXEUI010000333.1:0-1766 GCA_963999335.1 uncultured Candidatus Poseidoniales archaeon | reverse complement strand
CTGAACAACAGTAGAATGAGGCCGTAGAGAATTGACAACGGCAACCAAACCCGCATCCAACGCAAAACCGAGAAGGAACCAACCATCGCGGCGGACCACAGGAACAGGAATCCACCCCATGCCGCGAGGTATCGCCATTCAAGCATCAATGGCAGAACGACAACAAGCACGAGGAAGGGGAGACGGAAGTGACGGGGGGGTCCCATTCGCGCCGCTCTTTCACCTTGCCAACCCCAGACTGAGATGAAAATCGCCTCCTATGGAGGCGATGCTGGAAAACACGGACTTTGAGTGTTGACCTCATTAGAACTGGCCTGGGTCAAAATGCCAATCGATATGATCACCGGCGGTGACGACTTGTTCAGCCATTCCAATCGGGCCGTATCCACCGTTCAAATCGTAACTCCACCAACGCCCATCAGCACCACCCGGGGCATCACCAATATCGCGAAGAAAAGGACCTAGAATCTGTTGCTCGATTTCGTAGGTGTACTGATAATCGGCGAGCATGGCCATGGTCACGAACTCGATCGTGTCACCCACCTCGACTTCAATGGCTGCAATCACGATGCAATAACTCCCATCTGGCGCTGGATCAACCTGCCAGGACATCCCGGTCTCACGTGAATAGATTTCACCTTCAACGCACGACTCGGGTGCAAACGATTCAGGGAAGTGAATTGCGATTAGGACTTCGTTCTCGGCGAGCTCATCATCCAAAGTGGGGACAAGGATTCCAGCACGGGTCCTCTGACTGGTATCTTCATCAGGATCATCAACCATTTGCGTGTTGTAGAAAGCAGCAGACATGGCAAGTCCGAGCATCAACATGAGGGCGGCGCCAATGCGAATCTGGCGACGGGTGTCCGAGTTCAGAGAGAATTGAGCGATGAATGCAAACAGGAGAGCTCCGATGAAGGGGAAGAACAGAATGCCCGCAGTACCTTCTTCTCCGGCTGTTTCAGAGGTGTCCTCTTCTTGTGATTCAGGAGGGGGGGTGTCGGTCGTACCAAGGGTGTCGTCCGACTTGGCATGGATTGAATTCCAATCGAGAGGGTCGTATCGAACTTCCAACCACGAGGCGTCATTTGCGACCGCATGGACCTGGCCATCTGAGCCGCAACCCGCCGTCACATAGCCTGCCTGATCAGGAATCCATTCGACGCTGTGATTTGCATCGATGGCGATGTACCATGAGCCATCAGCCCGATTCTGTGGTAGGCAGATGGCCACCACTTCTTCCCATTGGATCCATTGAATCTCTCCGACCACATCGGTTGCATTCCAACGGATGGCTTCGAACATCGAGTTGTTGACAAGGCCGAAGTGAACTGCATCATCAAGACCTGCGAAGACGGTGAGTTGATTCATTCCAGGTGGGGTGGTTGCTGTACCCGGGCCCAAAGAAATCGAATCGAGGAGGGTCGTGTTTCCCGATTCATCCCACTGCACTCGCACAAGATTGGATGCACCATCCGAATGCAGATGGAGTAGCACTCCGTATTCAATCAAGAAGACCGGAGTTGAACGGAGTCTCCAAGTTCCAGATAAGTTGGCCAGTTCGACGATGTCGATGTCGTCGATGAGGTTGGAGTTCGCGTCATATCGCAATAGATGTCCCGATTCAGTTCCCTGCAGCCAGCCCATCGATGTCGTGATGGTGCCATTCTGATCAGAACCCATGCTGACCCAGACGCCCAGATTGGCGCGATAGGTGCGAAGTTCCGAATCATGATGCTGATGCTGGACGGTGCCATTGGCCGCAC
>CAXEUI010000332.1:0-1767 GCA_963999335.1 uncultured Candidatus Poseidoniales archaeon | reverse complement strand
GGGGATTATGAATGACAAAAATGGAAAATGCGATTCGGATGATCAACCAGAGCCGGACCCACTTTGCCTTCGCATGACACTGACTGGACCTGTGCCGATCACAAATGCTGTTACCGAATACACATTCTCTCTATTCTGGAAGATTTTTCCTATCGGGTGTATTGCTGTCGCATTTGTATTATTCCTCTTCCATTGTGATGTATTACAAACCGGGCGGATTCAATGGGTGCAGGGGATCAAGGTGGTCATCATCGCCGGTTTACCGACTTTATGTTCTGTTTTCACTACGCTTGGAATCATTGGATGGACAAACTTTGAAGTGACAATGACAGTCATTATTGTGGGACCCATCATCTTGGCGCTCGGCGTTTCGTACGGATTACACATCACCAATCGATATGCAGAATCGAAGGGTACGCCCAGAGAAAAAATGGCTCTGGCAATCCAATCGACAGGGCGGGCCGTGTTCCTATCTGCAGTCACTACCGTCATCGGATTCGTTTCGCTAATTCTAACACCGATGGCGCCGATACAAACTGTTGGTTACTCCCTGGCTGGAGGTATCATCGTTGTCTACATCTTGACGATGGTGATGGTTCCTAATCTGACGATGCTGCTCGATTTGAAAAAGCCATCACATCCACCTCCCAAAATCTTCATCACCGCCGTTCGGGCACCGATTCGCTGGAACAAAGTTGCAATCTCGTTCTTCCTTATTTTGATGCTATTCAGCGGGGTGATTAGTCGAGTAAATGTGGTTGAAGACGTCGACTTACTCGATATGGCCCCGCAAGAGACACCCGCTGTTTCCAAGATGATTACCTATTCCGAAGAGTTTGAAAGTGGGCAGGTCGGCATGATTCTTGTCGAGGCTGACATCGCAGCCGAACCTGAGTTATTGACCTCCGGTGATGGTGAATTACAGAAAGATCCGCATGAAAGTTTGACGAAAATCGAAGAGTTGGCGCAATTGGCCAATGATGTCGATCAAACCACGGCTGTTTCGATTGCATTCTTGATGAAATCAATTGGTGCATCATTGAATGCGTCTGGTGCTGATTTTTCCCAGTGGTGTGACCTCATTCCCGATGATACTGTGGTTTACGAGGTCTGTCAGATTCTCTTTGGACAGGAATATTCAGCCAACGCAACCTTCTGGCTCGTCTTGGATTCATTGGATGATGGTGGACGGGCGGGCATCGAAACCCAGAGTTTTCTCATCTCAGTATTCTACGATGGGTTGACTCCGGAATTACGTCACTTCTTTGTATCCAAGGATTACCAACGATCTCTCATTTACATCGATATGCCATTCATGCCTGTGAAGCAAACAGAGGCGGCGGCCAGTGCAATCAATGATGCGAGTGACCTGATGAAGGACCACGGCTTCCGGCCAAGTGCACTGATTGGGGTTGCAGCTGTTACCATCGATGTCAACAATCTCATCGTGGGTAGCCAATGGCAATCTCTTGGCTTCGCTCTACTGTTCACTGTGATTACACTTGGATTCGTATTCCGTGACGCAAAATATGCCGTGCTGACAACGATTCCAGTGATTTTCACGGTTGCGATGCAATGGTTGGTGATGGATCAAATGTCAGTCACCCTCTCCCTGGTCACTGTTATGATTGGTTCGATTCTGGTCGGTGTGGGTGTAGATTTCTCTATTCACATCGCCAATCGTGTTCGTGAATTGGGTGGCAGCCTAGAAGCCATACAAGTTGCCTGTGCAAGCACGGGGATGTCTCTATTCGAAGCGATGGTGGT
>CAXEUI010000331.1:0-1768 GCA_963999335.1 uncultured Candidatus Poseidoniales archaeon | reverse complement strand
TGGGTGAGGAAGGCATTTCCCACGCAAAATTGTCGGCCGAGATTATCATGCCGAATGGTTCCAGACTTCAAGAGAAGTTCAAGGTACCACTCAACTATTACCAAGAGGAACTGGATAAACTCCGACGCAAGGAGAAGAAGACCGGTGATGTGTTGATCTACACCCACGTCGAGATTGACCCACAACTCATTCTCGGTGTCTGTGCATCACTTGTCCCCTATCCCGAACACAACTCGACCCCCCGCGTTACGGGTGGGACGGCCATGGTCAAGCAATCACTGGGCCTCCCCTCTTCCAATGGCCGCTTGCGCCCCGATACCCGACAGCATATTCTGCACTACACGCAGAACTCGATGACCGGAACTCGGGCCATGGGTGCAACGAATTTCCTCCGTCGTCCTGCTGGACAGAATTTCGTGGTTGCGATTCTCAGTCATCATGGCTACAATATGCAAGACGCCGTAGTCATGAATCGAGGCAGCGTCGAACGCGCTCTGGGCCGTTCCACCTTCATTCGCACATACAACGCCGAGCGCAAGAGATTCCCCGGGGGTCAAGTGGATGAAATCGAGATTCCGGGTACCGGCCTCGATGAAGTCAAGGGCCTGAAATCGCCAGAATCTTATGCTCATCTTGAGGATGACGGGCTGCCCACTCCAGAATCGGAGATCAGCAGCAAGCCTAAGGATCGAGACCGAGTTCCACAAGTCTTGGTCGGCAAGACCAGTCCACCCCGCTTCTTGGAAGAGACCCATGGTGCTTTCCTCCAAGCTCAGGAGCGTCGTGAATCGAGCATGAACGTCCGCCACGGAGAAGGTGGCTACGTCGACAATGTGTTCGTGACGGAATCCCTCGACTCGGGTCGTCTGGTTCGAATCACCATGCGAAGCAACCGCATCCCAGAACTTGGGGACAAGTTCTCCAGTCGACACGGTCAGAAAGGTGTCATCGGCCGTTTGGTCGATCCTGAAGACATGCCATTCACTGTGGATGGTGTGATTCCTGACCTACTCATCAATCCACACGCGATTCCATCACGAATGACGGTCGCTCATATCCTAGAGATGATTGGTGGCAAGGTCGGTGCCATGGAAGGTCGCCTCATCGATGGGACGGCCTTCAATGGTGAGAAGGAAGGCAGCCTCCGCGAAGGCATGCTCCGCCATGGATTCGCTCACACGGGCCGTGAATCCATGGTCAACGGTGAGACTGGGGAACAATTCCCTGCTCAGATTTTCGTGGGTGTCATCTACTACCAGAAATTGCACCACATGGTCAGCGGTAAGATTCACGCACGAAGTCGTGGCCGTGTCCAGATTCTCACTCGGCAACCCACAGAAGGTCGTGCTCGCCAAGGTGGTCTGCGATTCGGTGAGATGGAACGTGACTGTCTGATTGCCCACGGCGCCTCGATGGTCATCAAGGATCGCCTGCTGGATGAGTCCGATGGCTGGGAACTCTACGTCTGTGCCGAAAGTGGCCACATCGCGTTTTGGGATTGGCGTAAACGATGTTACGTCAGTCCAATTCATGGTGACAAGGCGGAAGTCTTCCCTGTATCAACATCATATGCATTCAAGCTGCTCCTGGATGAGATGAAATCACTTGGAGTGGCCATGAGACTTGAACTGGAGGACCGAAGATGAGCCTAAGAGACGTCGCAACCATTCCGAAGCGCATTGCTTCCATCAAGTTCAGTCTGATGGATCCGAACGAGATTCGCAAGATGTCCGCAGTCGAAGTGAAGACTGCAGACACCTACAAGGAC
>CAXEUI010000330.1:0-1787 GCA_963999335.1 uncultured Candidatus Poseidoniales archaeon | reverse complement strand
TTCAATGGCTGTGAAGTCCAATCCTCCACCGGTCAGGAAGGCGGTATGGTCTGGGCGAAGACCAAGATGAGAGGAATCCGCATGGGCCCAAGCATCGGGTCGCCATTCACACGCCTCCAGACAGTGTTCCTGTGTGGGAAATGTCGTGACACTGGTCTTGATTGACGCCTCAGTCGGGACAGAATCGAATTGCCAGAGTCGGCTGCCTCTCTGTTCAGCCAAGATCGCCCAGTATTCACTCTCGGCGAGGAAGTGCCCCATCTGTCCACGTGGAGATGTTGCGGCATGAGTGATTCCAAGTTCGTTGATTCCTGCGACATTATCTGATAGAATCGCACGTTCAGCATCCCATTGGATTCGTTCATCCACTGTGAGCAGCCCTAGACTCGGGAAACTGGTCAGTCCTAGGTCAGTATCAACATCGTAGAGAATACCCCAGTGGGCTGTTTCAGTGTAGAGCACCGAGTCCGCGGGGAGATTTCCAATCGCTTCTCGCAGCATCCGATCGCCCTCGGTCTGCGCTTCGACTTCTGGATGCGACGCAATCTCGACCATCACGATGTGAGAGAGAAGAATGAAGGCGAGAGAGAGAGCCATCAATGCTTGAATCGGCCGCTTTTTGACAGCGTCTGGAACTTCCAATTCGACATAACTCATTTCGCCTCCATCTGCAACCTCGTCCTGTGCTTCATCCAGCCGCCTCTCCCGCATTCGAGGTGTCAGACGGGGTACTTTGGCCAGAATGATTCCAGCCAAGACAGCGAATGGAATGTGGAATGCGTGTAATGCCATCGAGTAGAGCATATACGAGATCAGCGTCAACACAGAGATTCCAACGATTCCGTCGAGAAGATGGACCCAAGTCAGCATCCATTGCATCGCAATCCAGAGCCCCAAGAGCCAGACTTCGAACGAGGCTCTGAATTTCCACAACGCCCAACCGACGAGAGCGAGCAATATCGGTCCGTTGAAGACGATCAGAGGCAAACCGCCTTGCCATCCATATTCGGCCCAAACAGGGGTGTCTAGCATTCGGGGTGCAAAGATGCCCATCACCGTGATTGTGGCTCCTCCCACAACAATTGCAGAGATGATTGCCAGACGTCCAGAATGCGTGCTCTCACGTTGCGCCGACCAGCGATGAGCGCCCAACCAAGCAAGCAACAGGGTCCCAAGATAGAGAGAACCCGTGGGATGAATGACGCCGACAAATGCAACGCCAAGGGCGAAGAGGACGTCCATTCGTTTGCTTCTCTCTCGAGGCGGTTTGACCAGAACCAACAATCCCAGTACGAGACCCAATTGACTGGCGACGGTGGGATATCCACTGTCGAATGCTTTGGCGAAGAGAGCCGGTGCAAGACAGAGCGCCAGCAACGTGGTCGCCGAAGCCCCCCAACGATCCGCAGCCCCGGCCACACCCCACAAGATGGCCAACAATGTGAGTTGACCCAACAGGTGGACACAATCGCTGGGGGAAAGCCCTGTGGCTTGCTCTAGGAAGGCTGCCAATGCTGGAAATCCAGGAGGATATGTCCAGCGACCGACATTGGGTTCGGGCAGCATCAGTGACCCCGTCTCCGCCAAGCGGTGAGAGAGGGTTGCGAAACCGAGCCAATCCACGCCCATCGGTCGGTCCAGAATCAACAATGGCGTCAGACAGATGAGGGCTGAGATCCCGAGCGCCCAAGGCAACCAAACGGGCCTCCCCGTCTCAATCAGTGCAGCGTGTCTGCGCTCAGCGATGACGTCTTCTTCAAGCTCGACAGTCCCCGCTTCAGCCTCTG
>CAXEUI010000329.1:0-1789 GCA_963999335.1 uncultured Candidatus Poseidoniales archaeon | reverse complement strand
TGGTGCCCCGTTTGACCCTCAGCAGCCCGCTCTCGCACTTTGGCGAGGATTGCCGGGTCACCCGGCTCGTGATACGTGTCTGCACCACCCGGAATCTTGTCGAGTCCTTCGAGAACCATCAAGGCGCTCTGGCGCATCTCCTCAACACGGACCCGATAGCGATCATAGCAATCGCTGCCCTTGATGGAGGGACGCTCAACTGAAGGTTCCCAATCCAATTCATCGTAAACGGAGTATGGATGTGCCCATCGAACATCGTAATTGTGGCCCGCTGCGCGAACATTGGGGCCGCTGACACCATGATTCACCATCTCCTCTGCCTTGGCATATCCGACACCTTGTGTGCGTACGAGGAAGATGGTGCTCTCATCGAGAAGGGCTTCGTACTCTTGGATGCGATCGAGGAAGAGTTTGAGTTTGGCACGGCAGCGCATCGCGAATCCGATGGGAAGATCGCGCTTGACGCCACCCACGCGAGGGAAGTTGTAGTGCATTCGAGAACCACCGAGTTCCTGCAGAAGATCCATCATCATCTCGCGCTCGCGCAGACACCAGACCATCCCCGTCAGATTGCCAACATCCGGACAGTAAGCGCCCAGCCACATCAGGTGACTGGCAACTCGTTGCAATTCGATGGCAACCATGCGGATGTATTCGGCACGCTCGGGGACTTCGACCTCTAGTAGATCTTCAGCCGCGTAGATGTAAGCATGTGACCAAGTGTTGGCGCTCGCATAGCAGAGGCGGTCGCAATAAGTCGTAATCTGGGTGAAATCGCGGGCCTCGCAGATTTTCTCGACACCACGGTGGATGTAACCCATGTCAGGTTCGGTATCGACTACAGTCTCACCGTCGACCTTGACCTTGAGCGTCCAGAGTCCGTGTGTCATGGGGTGTTGAGGCCCCATTGAGATCCACATCTCAGCCATTACTTCACCCTCCCAGAATCTTCGGGCTTTCTTCCGAAGCCCTGTGGATCGTCATACATCTCATTGAAGTCGTGGTAACGCAGTTTGTGCTGCTTCTGCAGCGGATGATACCCCGTTGGGGAATCGTGTGGAAGGAGGACACGGCGCATGCCGACGTGGCCATCAAAATCGATGCCGACCAAATCCCATGTCTCCTTTTCGTTCCAATCAGCGCCCACCCAAATGTCGGCCACACTGGGTACACTGGGATCTCGAACATCTGGGAGGGTCATTGAAATCTCAAATTCCATCGGAATCGAATTGCCTGACAGAGCGCCGATGTTCACCTTGGTCTCATGCACGCGCTTTTGGACGACCGGCGGGTTGGCGACTCCGGTTCGCAGCAGATGCACGACAATTTGCCATGCTGCATCAGCATTCTCTGGCCAGTGAATTCCAGTAATCATCGAGCAGTAATCGACCTGCTTGGATTTCTTGAGCCAGAGAGCGAGTTCGCGCCATTCGCTGGCAAGCACCTCGATGTAGACGTAGGCGTGCTTTCGGCGGCCGCCCGTGTGGTGACGAACCTCAGCGTTGACAGCGTCACCGAAATCAGAAACATCCTTGACGAGATCATTCGCCGCGGAGAGGGCCTGTTCCGAACTGACTTCCATTGCCATCTCAATCCCTCAGTCATCGGCGACAATAATCGGGGCGCCGCGCGCTTCAGTCTCCCCACTCGGTACTGCACCGATGCGGATAATCTTCTCACGTAACTTCCCGAACCCATCGATGAGGGCTTCGGGTCGTGGTGGACAACCTGGAATGTAAACGTCGACTGGAATCACCGTGTCGACACCCTCGAGGATGTTGTAAGATTG
>CAXEUI010000328.1:0-1797 GCA_963999335.1 uncultured Candidatus Poseidoniales archaeon | reverse complement strand
GACGATAGCGAATGTTTTTGTCCACTCCATCAGCGGTATCGGCATCGACCTCACGAACATCTATGGGGATCCCGCAACCGTGTACAACATTTACATTGTCGACAGCGTGATTTCCAACTGCGCGAACGACGGGATTACCGCTGCGCCAACAAAGACGGCTACAAGACTGGTTGCCAGTATCAGATTGCGTTTCATGACATCACCTCTTCTGTTTGATGTTCCGATGACCTCAATCTAGCCTGAGCATTGGCTGAGAGATGTTCCAACATCTTCGACTCTCTGCGAGCCGAGACTGCGATGAATCGAGCCGTTTCAGCCGTATCAGATGAAGTCACTACGGGCAGACCATAGTCGAAGGTCAGGGTCGCCAATGCACCCATGATGGCTTGGCCATGGACAGCGCGATGTTGAAACAGATCACTCCCTTCAAGGACGAGCATGGCTCGGGGGGCTGCGCTGACCAATCGAGTCGCTTGATCGAGAAGTCTCCCATCCAGCAGACTGTCGACAAAATCACGGGTTCCTTTGCGTTCAATCAGAATCCGATCACTAATCTTCACATCACCCACAGGGAGACTGACAACCTCTACGGTCAATCCTTCTTGACGCAACCGGGCCGCCAGAGCACTCTTTCCTTCTCGATGATCGATTGAAACGATGACTCCATCTCTATCAGAAATGGGTGCATCTGCATAGATGGATTGGAGCAATGTCTCCGCTTCGATGACGGGAGCTTCGACAATCAATCGCTCGGATTGGATTTCGGCGGGGTATGCATCGAGTCCAATTTGACCGGTCGGTCTCATTTTCCTCGCCATGTCTTTGGGTTCGGGTACCTGCTGCACAGTGTCTTCGGTCAAAATCACAGTTGGTGCCACAGAATCATCGAGTTCGGGTGCCAATCGTTCAGATTCTGTTCGTAGATAATCAGCCGCAGGCGTCCCATCATCCAACGAAAATGCATCAAGATGCGACCCTTCTGAACGAATCGGTGCCCCACCGCGTTTTCTCCGTACCTGCTGAATCGAGCGGAACATTCTCTCTTCTCGGAACTTGGCGGCGGCCAGCGCGCCTTCGTCTCGGGTATCCTTGGCAATCAGGCGGTGGACCGTTCCAGCCCGCTGTCGGCCTGTCCGTCCCCTGCGTTGAATGGTGCGAATCTCACTTCCTGTCGGTTCGTATGCGATGACCAAATCAGCATTGGGTACATCCAACCCCTCTTCACCGACACTGGTTGCAACCAAGACATTGGCTTTGCCAGAACGGAATGCATCCAGACTCTCAAGTTGCTCTTTCTGACTCATTCCCGATGACCCCTCACGACTGGCTTGGCCGACGAATCGCTGAGGAATGGCTCGTTCTACATCCTCGAGAATTCTCGAGATCTCTTCGACCGTATCCCGGAAGTTGGCAAAGACGATGATTCGACTTTCTGGGCTTTCCTTGAGTTGTCTTCGAACCATGCGTCGAACCATCGTAATCTTGCTGTGAATCTCTTGCATTTCTGTCAGGGTTTCCTTGAGTTGATGGATGCGAGGGTCAGCCGCGAATTCCTTCGTCGATTTCTTCTCTTCCTCCCCCCCTTGACCGAGCCTAGACAGGTACTCCCTGCTCGCTGCTACACCTTGGCATAGAAGATACGATATTAGATTGTTCAATCGCATCGCTATTCCGTTGTCCTTCGCTGCTCTATAGCCGATGGATTCACCATTTCCAATCGAGACGGAAATGCGGCCTTGAGCTTCCTGCAGACCCCCGGCCGTGATGTGACCTTGACGAGTGTAATAGCCGAGCCTT
>CAXEUI010000327.1:0-1799 GCA_963999335.1 uncultured Candidatus Poseidoniales archaeon | reverse complement strand
GGGGTACGGTCGAGAATTGGGCTTCCTAAGCGGGCTTGAACCACGATGGTTATTATGTGATGAAATACGAACTGAGGAATACAGGTGTAACCTGTGGTGGATGCCATGGATGGGGAACAAGTGACTGGACAGGGGTCTGGAACGCCGCTGGGGCCAGCCTACGAGGAATTGGTGGGCGAGTTGAAGCGCGACTTGAATAGCAATCAGTCCACAGCATTGCTCAACGAGGATGTCTCCAATTTTGGTGTCCCTGATCCACGAATTCTCATCTGTGGTTGTGGCGGTTCAGGCAACAACACGATGAACAGAATCACCCATCTTGGCGTTGAAGGTGCCATCACAGTTGCCATCAACACCGACAAGCAACATCTCGACCACACCCGAGCTCTGCAGAAACTGCTGGTCGGGCGTCACATCACCCGTGGATTGGGTGCTGGAGGTGACCCTTCAACCGGACGAAAGTGTGCCGAGGCGGGACGAGATGTCATCAATCAGATTGTCTCTGGAGCAGACCTTGTTTTCATCACGGCTGGACTCGGCGGTGGAACTGGGACCGGAATCGCACCGATTGTGGCGGAGGAAGCCAAGCGTTCCGGTGCACTGGTGGTCGCTGTGGTCACCACGCCCTTCCAAGTCGAGCGACGCCAGAGAATGTTGCGCGCTCTGGAAGGATTGGAGGCGCTGCGGCAAGAAGCGGATGCCGTGCTGGTTCTGGACAACAACAGACTCCTGCACTATGTGCCCAACCTACCTTTGGACGAGGCCTTCAGCATCATGGACCAATTGATTGCTGAAATCGTGAAGGGAATTGTCGAAACAATCACCCTGCCCAGCCTCATCAATCTCGACTTTGCAGATGTTCGAACCATCATGAAGGGTGGCGGTGTCACCATGATGCTGTATGGTGAGAGTGACCGAGGCCCAGAAGAGGTCGTTCACGAATCGCTGAATCACCCCCTATTAGACATCGACATCGATGGTGCAACAGGCGCGTTGATTCACGTTACGGGTGGGCCCTACATGACACTGGAACAAGCCAGTCAAGTGGTCGATTTGATGACTGGGCGATTGAGTCCGGATGCCAACGTCATCTTCGGTGCAAGACAAGATCCTGGCTTTGGAGACACCATCAAAATCATGGCCATCATCACGGGCGTTGCCAACGACCGTTTGACGGATGCCGTCATGGATCCAGACAAGTTGGGTGAAGCACTCAATCTCGCTCGACAACGGGGCACTCAGGGGCCCGGTTTCGGCTCGATTCAGCGCTTTGATTCCTGATTTGGCCTATAGGCCAACCAACCCGAATGCTCAAACAGGGCCGATGTTACCGGTGGTTCATGGACCGCCGGGGACTCTCTGTGACCCTCATCGCGCTGATGCTCGCCATCATGCTGACCTCATCGACCACAGCTTCGTCTGGATTCGAGGCGGGCATCATGCAATCCCCAGGTTCGGAAGATGGACAACCCGATGCAGAGAACAACACCCTGTATGTGTTCGGCAACGCACAACTCACGAACTGCCTCTCGAAGTTCAACAACACCGATTCGGAGAGCGCCAATTACGGTGAAGAATCTCAAGGAGGTAGCAGTAGAGATGGGTATCAGATAGAACCAGCATCATACGAGCATGAGATATCTCCGCGAGAATCTTCCTGCACCGTTCCCTCTTTTGTTTCTCGTCAGTGGAGTAGGAGTGCTTCACGAACTTCGGTCTTCCTGGCGCACCGTATAGAAAGTACTCATTCAGCCTTTGCAGCCCAATGGAAAATTCGTCGTACAACCTTTTCACATTAT
>CAXEUI010000326.1:0-1799 GCA_963999335.1 uncultured Candidatus Poseidoniales archaeon | reverse complement strand
TGAGGCAGATTACTGTGACCGAAGTGCTCGTCTGGGGTGACCACGGATCCTACAAGTTGGAGAGTGAATCCGTGTTGCGTGGGCAAACCGCTGAAGGGTATCGCGTGGTGCTGGAACCACGTTTACCCTCTGAAGCTCAATGGAATATTCTCTCGATTTTCGATTTCGAGGGATTACAACTCGCGGGAATGAACAGTGCACTTCCAACCTCGTTCGAAATTCATGGTGTAAATCCAGGAATCTTCGATTCAATTCCGGGTGTTTGGTGGGTCGAGCCGTTGCTTGAAACGAAAGCGAGAAACGGTTTGTCATCAAGTATCATGGAAAACAATTCGATGGAGGGTCACCCTGCTTGGGACCTTGGTTTGAATGGATCAGGCGTTATCATCGGTGTGGCTGATTCAGGAATTGAATTGGATCATGGTTGCTTTCGAGAGAATGCGACCACAATCGGTGAAATCGATTCGAATCATCGCAAGGTCGTCTTGGTGAACACCTCGATTGACGATGGGGACCACTCTGGCCAAGCAGATTACCGACATGGCACGCACATTGCGGGAACGTTGGTTTGTGACATGTGGAATGGAACTGCAGGTGAAGGGACCAGTCCTTCGCATGGCGCGCGCGTACTGTTCCAGGATGTGGTCAACGAATCAGGGTGGTCAGAGCCCACTGTGGATTGGTTGCTTGCCGAGGCATTGGCCAATGGTGTGGTGATTCATTCCGATAGTTGGGGGGATGACACTGAGGCTTACACTCTGCGAAGCGCCGAGTTTGATCTCTGGCATCGTGAGGTGCCCTGGTCTCTGGCCTTCATCGCGCCCGGCAACAACGCGAATCGATTCTTTGAACCCGCCAATGCTCGAAATGTCGTTTCTGTGGGGGGTTCTCTGCATGACAATTCATCAGATCTCTATTCTTCTTCCTCGCAAGGGCCGACAGAGGAGGGATTGCGTGGGAATTTCATCGTCGCTCCCGCAGTTGGAATTGTCTCCGCAGCTGCGGACGGGAATGTGTCCTCGTTCAACGATGATATGCGCTCAAGCACGGGTACGAGTATGTCGACTCCAATGGGTGCATCGATAACGGCTGTAATCCAACAGATGGTGCAGGATGGTTGGTTCACTGAGGAAGGGTTTGTGCCATCCGGGCCACAATTGCGAGCATTGTTGGCGTTGTCGTCAGATTCTATGGGTCAGAGTTCAGCCCCGGATGCACAGCAAGGGTGGGGGCGTCCCAATCTTGCCAACCTCATTGACTACGATACCAATTCATCAGCGAATATATGGATTCATGATTCTTACATGATGAATGAAACAATACGAATGAGTTTGGCGAACGAATGGTTGGCCTCGAATGGTACTCGCCCACTTGAACAGATTATCGCCTCTCATTGGAATGGTAGTGATGCACAGGGCCCCTTCCTCAAGCAAGGTGAAAATGTGTCTTGGAATTTGACATTAATCCCGGGTGAAGATCTTGATGTATTTCTTTCATTCAATCAACGACCATTTGGTGCTGTATCTGATGACTTGAATGTGGCTGTAGTGCTGCCAAATGGTACGCGAATCAGTAGCAATGAATCTCTTGAGGGGACAGAACGTGTGTCAGTGCCCGCTTCTGCGTTGGTTGGAATCGAGAATGTGACAATTGAGGTCAATGCAAATCTTGTCGGGGTCGGAAATTTTTCTGATGTCTTGGGAAGTGATGGGGATATGATCGGTTTCTCATTGGCAATTCGTGGTGTTGGAGGTGAGGTTGTTGAGCTAGAACCTGAACCTCCAATCGAAGGGTGTATG
>CAXEUI010000325.1:0-1809 GCA_963999335.1 uncultured Candidatus Poseidoniales archaeon | reverse complement strand
AGGTGTCGGCCCGATGACAGTCGCCATGCTGATGTCCAACACGGTCCGAGCAACTGAGATGCAGTGAGTCTAGAACAGGCCCATGTCCATCAGCGCATCTTCGCTGGCATGCTTGCGTGGATCCCATCGAGGTGACCAAACCAGATTGATGTGGACACTCTCGACGCCTTCAGCGGTGAGTGCTGCGCGGTGAGCCGCAGCCATAATTTCAGGCGCGACCGGGCAACCGGGGCTTGTCAGCGTCATGTCTACCTCTACATGTGTTCCTTCGAATCGGACATCATAGACCAAACCCAATTCGACGATGCTAATCTCCAGTTCGGGGTCATCCACAATCTGTAGAGCATCCATCACCGCCTGCTTCTCCGTCATCATGAACCCCCCCTCAGCAATCTGGCCTCGTGCTGGACCCGTTTGAACATATTGAGGAATCCATTTGAGCGACTGGGGGTCAGAGAAGCCTTGAGTCCCATCTCATCGACAAAGGTCGGTTCAATCTCAACCACTTCTTCAGGGGGTCGACCATTCACTGCCAGACAGGTGATGGCCATCAGACCTTGAACAATCTGGGCATCGGCTCCACCCCGCATGTAGAACTGCCCCTCCTCAAGGTGACATTCAACGTGGGCCTGCGACTGGCAGCCATGAATCATGTTGGCATCATTCCACTCTTCAGTGGGCAATTCGTTTACATCAGCGGCCCATTCAAACAACATCTCGTAACGCTCCATCGGATCGAAGACATCGGCGAACTGGTCGATTGCCTCCTGCAGGGCTTGTGGCCACGTCATGTCCTCACCTAACCGAATTTCTCAACGATATATCGCAAATGTTCGACGAACGCCGCCGCCTCACCCATCGTGTTGTAAAGATAGAATGAGACACGGTTGGTGCTGGACACGCCATAGGCCGCAAGCAAGGGTTGCGCACAGTGGTGGCCAGTCCGCATGGCAAATCCGCCAGCATCCATGAATCGAGCCAAATCCTCGGCGTGGATTGACTCATGCAGAAATGACACGACTCCACTTCCATCTGGGATTGAATGATCTCCATAGACCGTGATGCCGGGGTCAGATTTCAATTCTGAAGCCACATGCATCGCCAATCCGCGAACATGGGCCTGAACCTCATCCATATCGAAATTTGAAAGGTATTCGGCCGCAGCTGAAAACCCAATCGCCTCAGCGATCTTCGGAGTTCCTGCCTCAAACTTCTGTGGCCCCTTCGCGAAGGTTGATTTCTCCATCGTGACGGTTTCAATCATATCCCCTCCTGACATGAATGGCTCCATCTCCTCGATGCTCTCGGTGGTCGCCAAGAGGCAGCCGATGCCGGTGGGGCCACACATCTTGTGTCCGCTGATGGCGACGAAATCCGCTCCCATCTCCGTAAAATCGATTCGATGATGGGGTGCGGCTTGCGCTGCATCGATCAGCACTTTGGCGCCGGCGTCGTGCGATTGTGAGATGATGTCCGCGACTGGATTGGCCACGCCTAGCACGTTTGAGGTGTGGACAACACAGACCAAGCGAGAGCCGGGCAGAGAGGCAGAGAAGATATCCATGTCGAGTATATCGCGTTCGGTGTCGATGGGCACGACTCGAATCTCGATGCCCTTCTCTTCGGCCAACAATTGCCAGGGTACGATGTCCGCATGATGCTCCATCTCTGTAATCACGATTGCATCTCCAGCATTGAGGTTTGAACGTGCCCAACCCCAAGCGACCAGATTGATGGCCTCGGTGGTTCCGCTGGTGAAAATTAGATTGTCTCTGGTGGTTCCAAACCAAGCCGCCAGCGTATCTCGAG
>CAXEUI010000324.1:0-1811 GCA_963999335.1 uncultured Candidatus Poseidoniales archaeon | reverse complement strand
CGCCGCAACACGCCCAACGAATTGCGCACCATGTTCAAGAAGCTGAACTGGCGGCTGATGGAATCAAGGCGGAGATTCGTGATATGCTGGGTACCGGTGTCCGCCTCGCTGTGAACAAGACTGCATTCCTGCATATGCTTGCAAGACAAGACCGCATTGCGGACTATGCACAAAATGTCGCAGAACAACTTTCCTTCCGTCCATTGTATGATGACGAGAAGGCTCGCAATCATTTGCTGGCGATGGCGGAGGCCGTATCCAAAACCGTTGCCAAGTATGAGGACACCGTCGAGGTCTTGCAGGACTTTGCTCTCTCAGGATTCGCCAAGAAGAAGGCTGGGGCTCTGCGCCAATTCATTCGCGATGTCAATCTGCTTGAACATAAGGCGGATGAGGTCGAGGTAATCGCCGCATCTCATGTATTCAGCGAAGGCGACGACAGTCCCCTTGCAGCCATGCACATGTATCGAGTCCTCCAACGCTTGGACGATGTTGCGAATGCCTGTGAGATGGCCGCCAATGCCTTCCTGCCGCTGGTCCTCAACTGAGATGATCTCAGAATGGACTTGACCCGGACGATTTTTCGTTGAATCGAACCTTGAGTGAGGATCCGATGATGACAGCGAAGAAGAGCAGCCCCTGAATCAATTCCATCATCGAGGGTGCCAATCCAAGCCCAACTGCCGGCGGCTTCCAATCGATGTTCTCTGGCATGAAGCCGTAACCTTCGTTGGATTGTCCGGGCCCCGGTCCCGGCCCTTGTCCGCCCCCCAAATCTTGCCCAGCGACATCAGCAACTCCATGATAGCAAATGAGGAAGTATGGGAATCCAATCATCCCCACAGTTTGTCCATTCGTGTCTGTGACGGCGGTTGGTGAACCTGAAAGAGGCGTGCTGACGTAATGATAGATTCCATCGGGATATTCAGGAGTGGGTCCAAATTTGCCGTTGCACTCGTCTAAATCACCCATTCCCTGCATGTAGTTCCAATCATCAATGCCGTTGTAGCCTTGTTCGCCGCCATCCTGAGTGCGCTCGATTGCGTAAGAGGAGGTGATGGCTCGAATGGTCGTTCCATCGTTGTCGTAGCCGTACATCCCGTAAATTGGGTATCCATCGAATGCCCAGCCGACGATTGGGCTGTGCTGATCGTTGCGAATCTTGGACAAATCGTAATCGCTCATGTCTTCGCCCATTTCAGGTTCCCAGTAGATGCAATTGGCATCGTAGTGGTAGTGGTAACCATTGGGTCCAGCAGAATGTCCTGCACACCAACCCAGTTCGATGGGTTGGCGGTCCTCATCGAAGTAGTCGAAATGCAAAGCGACCGCATCTCCACCGGGTCCTTCTTCGGGTCCATAAATCGGAACGCCGTTGACCCCGATGGCCACTGCACCACGGTCTGGCGCACATTCCCAGCGTCCCGTAGCCGCAGGGCAGTTGGCCGATGAATGTCCACCCGTTGTGTCATCGACTGGATTGAGGGTGATGTAAGCAGTGTAGTCCATCTCATCCGCACAGCATCCGAGCGTGCTCAGGAAATCGTGGTTCGGAATGCCATTGCTCTCCATCACCATCTCGTCGTTTTGAACAGAGGTCGATACCTCACATTGGAACCAAGGTCCAGAACCACCACCACCCGCGGAATTCGCCCCGTTGTTGTTGGCCTTGTTGCTGCCATAGTAATCCTCATTGTAATCCTTGACCCAAGGGCCTTGACCCTCTGTGCAGACCCACGAGTCCTCAGGCTCCCAGGTCACAGCTGGACATCCGGTGGAATCAACCACGGTGCCGGCGGGCGTGTTCTCAC
>CAXEUI010000323.1:0-1816 GCA_963999335.1 uncultured Candidatus Poseidoniales archaeon | reverse complement strand
TGAGGTTGTTCTGGTCAACTCCAATCCGGCGACCATTCAGAACGACCCCGAGATGGCCGACCGCATCTACATTGAACCCCTTCTCCCCGATGTTGTCAAACGTATCCTTGAGATTGAGAAGCCCGATGCGATACTCGCTGGAATGGGTGGGCAGACCGCCCTCAACATCGCCAGCAATCTAGCCCACAGCGGGGTTCTTGCTGAATTGGGTGTCGAACTCATCGGTTGTGATCTTCGGGCCATTGACGAGGCCGAGGATCGCGACCTGTTCAATCAGGTCTGCGCCGAAATCGACCTCCCCATCTCTCAAGCGATGGCTTGCAATTCAATCGAGGAGGTTCTCGCTGCCGCGGATGAACTTGGCAATTACCCGATTCTGATTCGCCCCGCCTTCACACTGGGTGGATTGGGCGGTGGCACAGCATGGAACACCGGTGAATTGGTCGAAATTGCCAGTCAAGGCATTCTTCATTCTCAGATTGGTCAGGTGCTGATTGAAGAGAGCATTCTCGGATGGCAGGAATTCGAGTATGAGGTCATGCGCGATGCCAGTGACAACTGCACCATCGTGTGTACCATGGAGAACATCGACCCGATGGGCATCCATACGGGTGAATCAATTGTCGTTGCACCTGCTCAGACCCTTTCCGATCGCGACCACCAGGGATTGCGTGATGCTGCCCTGCGCTTGATTCGCCGACTCGACATCAAAGGTGGATGCAACGTTCAATTCACAGTCAACCAAGACACGGGTGAATATCGTGTCATCGAAGTCAATCCTCGCGTATCCCGCTCCTCCGCCCTTGCATCAAAGGCAACGGGTTATCCAATTGCACGAATGGCTGCGTTAATCGCTGTGGGTTATACTTTGGATGAATTGCCGAATCCCATTACAGGCGAGGGGACTACCGCCGCCTTTGAGCCCACACTGGATTATGTCGTGGTCAAGATTCCACGCTGGCCCTTTGACAAGTTCCGAACCGCGGATCGAACTCTGGGGACCAGCATGAAATCCACGGGTGAAGTCATGGCCATTGGTCGCAATTTTGAGGAAGCCATGCTGAAGGCCATCGCCTCTCTAGAATATGGTCAGCCCCATCCGCGCCCACTCACCCTTGCGGATGCCAGTGATGGAGAATCAATGGATGAGCGTTCCCATGAACCACTACCTGACGACATTCTAGCCCACTGGCTGAAGGTGGCAACAGACCGACGGCTGGGTGCACTGGTCGAGGCGTTTAGACGCGGAATGGGCATCGAGGAAGTCCGAGATGGTACGGGTAACATCACACGATGGTTCCTTCACCGATTCAAGAAGATTGCAAACATGGAGGCTGAAATCGTCGCGGCTGACTGTGACGCGAGAGAGCTGACTGAAACCCAGATGAGGACTTGGAAAGGCCTTGGCTTCACAGATGCCCACATCGCCGATGCGCTTGCCGGATTCCCTGCGAGTGGATGGAATCGATTGCCGGCGGGACGAACAGAGATTGATGTGATGCATCGTCGACACGAACTGGCCATCCATCCGCGCTTCCGCATGGTCGATTCCTGTGCAGCTGAATTTGCTGCGGTCACTCCCTACTACTATGCGACCTACGAAGGTGGCAGTGCTCCGTTAGGTGTCGATCATGTTCCAGCCGAGAAGAAGGTCGAACGCCAACGTCTGGTTGTCATCGGATCCGGCCCCATTCGCATCGGCCAGGGCATCGAGTTCGATTATGGGGCTGTCCATGCGGTGCAAGCGATTCGAGAGGCGGGCCATGAGGCAATTATTGTCAACAACAACCCCGAAACCGTCAGTACCGACTTCGAC
>CAXEUI010000322.1:0-1820 GCA_963999335.1 uncultured Candidatus Poseidoniales archaeon | reverse complement strand
GGACACTGTCTCGTGTGGAATCATCGTCCAACTCAAGTCATTGCCAGAGGGTTTGCACACCTACGATTTGTATCAAGCCTTCAAGGCGCAACCTGCGATTGCCGCACTCATCGAAGGCGGAGAGGCCATCGAATACGGAGGCCATCTGTGCCCCGAATACGGATTGCATCGCATGCCACACCGATTCACCCGCGATGGAGCGGTCGTGGTCGGAGATGCAGCCGGACTGGTCTTTGCCAATGGCATGCAGATTCAAGGGATGAACAACGCCCTTCACTCCGGCAAGTTGGCTGGCAAGGCAATCGCCTCATGTATTGCCAATGGAGATGTCGGCGCCAAGGCACTGGACGCGACCTATACCAAGTCCCTCAAGGCCAGCTACATCTTCCGCGATCTCAAACGATTCGAGCCCGCAACCAAATTCCTCAACAATCCTGCGAACTTCACATGGGTTCCTGAACTGGTCGGCAAGACCGCCAACCGGGTCTTCCGTGAAATCGGCGAAGAAAAGGTGCCCGCAGAGAAGGTTCTGCGCAAAGTTCGCAAGGAAATGCGCGCTGAGAACAAAGCAAACAAGAAGGGGATGGGTCTCTTCGGCATGCTGAAGTTGGCGCTGTCTGGAAGAAAACTCTGAGGTGTTGTGATGTCTGAATCAATCAAACTGGGTCTCTTCACCTACGATATCAAGAATGGTCTCGGCCTGATTGGATACAACGTCGATGAGCACGAACACGCTCACATTATCGTTGAGACCAGCAAGTGCAATGACTGCTCTCACATGATGTGCGTCTGGGGTTGCCCCGCACAATGCTACAACTTCCGTGACCAGGGCCTTGAGGAAATGAAGTTCCAGTATGAGGACTGCGTCGAATGTGGCACTTGCTACATCATGTGCGACCAAGGGGCCGTGAGTTGGAATCACCCCCGTGGTGGCTTCGGAATTACATACAGTCAGGGTTGAGAGTAGCGATGGCGCTGCACGTTTACGATACGAGAACACGGGAAAAGCGGCCGTTCAAGACCGCTCGGACCGGTGAGGTCGACATGTATGTCTGTGGCATCACGCCCTACTCGCCTTCTCATCTGGGACACGCTCGATGTTACATCGCATTCGATCTGGTTCACCGCTGGTTGGAAGCCAGTGGATGGACTGTGATTTATGTCCAGAACTTCACCGACATCGATGACAAGATTATCGATGCAGCCAGCGAGGAAGGCATCGATTTTCTCGAGGTTGCCAACCGAAATATCGCCGATTACTACGCAGCCATGGACAAACTGAATGTTCTCCGTGCAGACCACTATCCCCGCGTCACCGAAGTGGTGCCTGAAATCGTCACAATGGTGGAGACGCTCGTCGAAAAAGGACATGCCTACGTGGCTGAAGATGGGGTTTGGTTCAGCATTGAATCGGCACCTGAGAAGTACGGCATGTTGACCGGGCAATCCATCGATGCGGTGATGGCCGGCGCCAGCGGTCGTGTCGATGAATCCGGCAAGCGCGATCACAAGGACTTCGCATTGTGGAAGGTCGCCAAACCCGGTGAGCCTTCGTGGCCCTCTCCATGGGGAGATGGCCGGCCGGGTTGGCACATCGAGTGCAGTGCGATGTCGCTCAAGCACTTTGGAGAGCAGTTCGACATTCACGGAGGGGGTCACGACCTACGATTCCCGCATCACGAAGCAGAAATTTTCCAATCCGAGTGTTGTACGGGCAAGACGCCGTTGGTCCAGTACTGGATGCACAATGGCTTCGTCAACATCGACGGTGAGAAGATGAGCAAGTCGCTCGGCAATTTCTGGACCATCAGTGATGCATT
>CAXEUI010000321.1:0-1823 GCA_963999335.1 uncultured Candidatus Poseidoniales archaeon | reverse complement strand
TCGATTGCTTCCTTCCAGTCGCTTGAATCATGATCGATGTCCTCGAGAGGCTGCACCCGCTGTTTGAAGAACTGGTAGGTGTTGACCTTGTTGAACGTCACACAAGGGCTGAATATGTCCAGAAGGGCGAATCCATTGTGCTGCATTCCTTCAATCATCAATCGGGTCAATTGCTTCATGTTGCCAGTGTAGCCACGTGCCACCCAAGTTGCGCCTGCTGTGATTGCGCTCGCGATGGGATTGACGGGCAGTTCAACACTGCCGAACGGGGTACTTTTGGTCTTCATGCCAACCTCGCTGGTGGGTGAAATTTGGCCGGTTGTGAGTCCATAAATCTGGTTGTCCATTACGATGTACAAGATGTTGAGGTTACGGCGGCTGGTGTGGGTGAAGTGGTTTCCTCCGATGCCGTATCCATCTCCATCACCTCCCGTGACAATGACATTCATTTCGTGATTCGCCAGTTTGGCTCCGGAGGCGTGCGGTAGAGAACGACCGTGCAGGGTGTGCATGCCGAACGAGTTGAAGAATCCGGGGAAGTTCGATGAGCATCCTATACCACTAATCGTGAGGATTTGATGAGGCTGAAAACCGAGTTCCGCAACCGCTCGCTGCAGGCCACTCAAAACACCGAAATCACCGCATCCTGGACACCAATCGGGATCCACCTTGCCCTTGAAGTCCTTTGGTTTCAGACTGAATTCTACATTTGTATCGCTCATTTTCTCACCTCAAACAATGATTTCCTCATACGGGATTGACAACGCCTCTCCGCCAGCCAGTTGATCTTGGACCGCAGCCGTGATGTGATGCGGTTTGAATGGCTCCCCGTCATACTTGCGGATGTGCCCATCGACAGTGAATCCAGTCTCACCGCGCAGGTAACGGTGGAAGAGTCCGGTGTAGTTGTTCTCAACGATGATGGTGCGTTTGCAGGATGATAGCAGTTCAGTTGCCTCATCTGCATGGAACGGCACCATCCACTTGAAATGGAGATGATTGGCAACGACTCCCGCCGCCGCGAGTTGTTCAATGGATTCTTGAATTACATCAGCGGTCGAGCCCCAACCGACGAGCGTCACCTCCGCGTCAGGAGCACCGATAATCGCAGGAGGCGGCAGTTCAGCCAGCAGCCCGTCCATCTTGCGTTGGCGCTTATCCATCATTGCTCGGCGTTTGTGAGGATGGGTGAACTCGTCGCTGATGAGTACACCGCTCGGCATGTGTTCGTCACTGGCGACCACATGCTCGTATCCAGGTATACCCGGGAGCGCACGTGGAGAGATGCCACTGTCTGTGAACTTGTAGCGCTCGTATGACCCCGCTTCTTCTCCCGCCTCAGTGATGAGTTCCCCTCGGTCGATGATTGGATGCATGCCGAGCAGTTTGGGGTCAATGGTCGATGTCTCGTCTGAAATGAGTAGATCGGACAGGATGATTGCAGGGAGTTGGTACTTGTCGGTGAGGTTGAACACCTCTGGAATCGTTTGGAATCCGTCGAGCGGACTGCTGGGTGCGAGGATGAGTTTGGGGAAATCGCCCTGACTCGCACCGAGTACTTGCCACAGGTCACCTTGTTCGGTCTTGGTTGGCACTCCTGTAGATGGGCCCGCACGTTGTACATTTACGACAACGATGGGCACTTCCATCATTCCGGCTTCGCCAATGCCTTCGGTCATGAGCGCGAATCCGCCACCCGAGGTGGCGCACATTGAACGGCAGCCAGCATGTGCCGCTCCGATGGTCATGCAAATGACGCTTATTTCGTCCTCGACCTGACGCACCATGATGCCCAGTTCTCGGGCGTTGGCCGCCATCCAGTG
>CAXEUI010000320.1:0-1825 GCA_963999335.1 uncultured Candidatus Poseidoniales archaeon | reverse complement strand
GCCATGCCTGTTTTCAATGAGGAAGAGACCATTGGAAGTGTCGTCCTTTCATGCAGATCCCAGGTCGATGAAATCCTCTGTGTCGACGATGGTTCCTCAGATGCATCATCACGAATCGCGCGTGCTCTCGGAGCAACCGTCCACCATCATCGGGCCAACCGTGGTTATGGTGGAGCACTCAAGACGATTTTTGAGATTGCGAACAAGCGTCGAGCTCGTGCGCTGGTCATCCTAGACAGCGATGGTCAGCACGATGCGAGCGACATTCCGAATCTGCTGGCACCAATTCTGGCTGGAGATGCGGATGTTGTCATCGGCTCACGTTTTGTAGATGGTGGAGGCGCAGAAAGCATGCCGACCTATCGAGCGTTGGGGATCAAGGTCATCACTGCAGCTTCGAATCTCTCCAGTAACCTGAAAGTCAAAGATACGCAGAGTGGGTTTCGCGCCTTTGGGCCAAGGGCCCTTGAGCGGCTCAACTTCGATCATGACGGCATGGAATCATGTCTTGAGATTCTGAATGCCTGCAATGACATGCAACTGAAGGTTGGAGAAGTGCCCACCAAGATTCGATACGATGTTCCCAAAGGCAGCAGATACACCGCTCTTTCACACGGATTCACGGTGTTGAGTTTCGCCCTCATTTCACTCTCTCAGAAGAAACCTCTGCTCTTCTTCGGGCTGCCAGGAATCTCATTGCTTGCAACAGGAACTGCAATCGGAATGCGGGCCCTCAACGAAGTCGAGGTGTTGACCGATGGATCAATCTCACTTACGGTCGGACCTGGGCTCACAGCAGCATGGATTGGGATGCTGGGCGCTTCGCTCTGCTTCGCAGCATTGGTTCTGCATGGGGCCCGTCGCCTCATGCGCCGACTCATGATTCAAGAATTCGGACTCGACTGAAAGCCCCGAAAGAGGTCCCTATGGGACCTCTATCACCCGAGCCCTTCAATATCCAATGGTGATTCGAACGAGCAATGAGTGAACCTGTTGAGGGCGATGATGTCTCCCTTGCAAGTCGTGCTGTTTCCGCAACAACTCGACTGCGGGAACTCTGGACTGGGGCCTCTGACCGAATGCAATCGGCAGGAGAACATGTCCATGACGCAGTCGAGAAACCGGTGCGGGGATTCTACGGCGCCTTGCACCGATCCCCAGGGGCCGTCATCATCATCCTCCTATTGGGAACAGGATTTATTGGACAGTATGCCGTTGATTTCCAGCATCAAATCAATGGAGATGTCGAGATCTATCTCCCGGATGGGGCTGAATCGAAGGACTTGTTGCTAGAAGTTCGTGAAGGTTGGTCCACAGACATCGTGATGCTCTACATCCATACCGCGAATGCCATTGAAGATGAAGGGCGTCGAGGGACATGCGAAGAAGCGGATGATTGCGAATACAACGTGACCAGCGTCAATGTCCTCAAACAATTGTCGTATCTCGAAGGAGATGATGTCAGCGGTCAGGGAAACTATGCCAGAGGCCTAGACTGGGACAAAGAGGACAGGGGGCGAAATGACGGGGTTGTCTGGATTCTGTCACCATCGCAGGTCATCAAGGAGGCGAACAGCAGTCGTGCAAGATTCGCCTGTGCCATGGAGGAGCATGGAATCGTCGGATTCAATCTTGAGAATTGTCCCATCTCAAGCATCAACTCAAACGAAGGGTACAGCATTCCCGATGACCAAGATGCGGTCAACTCAATGGTGGAAAATGCGGGCAACCTGATGGATTCCTTTGTTCGCGACACCAATGAGGATGGGGTCTGGGATACGGCAGTCGTCGTCATCGGAATCCGCTTTGAGATGGAGGGTACTCA
>CAXEUI010000319.1:0-1832 GCA_963999335.1 uncultured Candidatus Poseidoniales archaeon | reverse complement strand
CTCAGTCCGCGTGGATGTCCTTCACGTCCAACAAAATGACCTCACAATCGGTCTCCAGAAGGGCAGCTACAGATGGATTTGTGCGACCTTCGTCGCTGTGAATCAATTCCTTAACGTACGTTCCAGACTCACATCGAACATCAAATTGAATCTCATCATCTGTGATAAGAATATTCTCGATTGACACAACTTTCCGATTTCGAATCTTATCGGCACGACGGTGTGCAACACGCTGAGGTGTCTGCTGTTCAAGCATTTGTCCTGAGAGCGATTGGATTCGCGTGGACACTTCCGCATCTGTGAGCCCATGGTCACTGGTGAAGCGAATCATGTAGGATTTTTCCGCCTTGGTTTCTTTGATTCGAGAGACTTCAGCTCGATTCGAGAATCGCAGGCCGTGAATCTCAATCTGATTCTCTGCTGCTTTGTTGATGCTCTTCGTCAGTTTCTCTAGATCAAGCGTTCGACGAAGTGGAGATTTGAGTTCAGCGACGAATGGCCTTCCTTCGCCCAGACAGCGGACATCAATATCCTCGCGACCCATCCCATGGAATGCATCAGAAATTGCGCCAGATGATTCAATCATCGGTTCACAAACGAGGCTTTGGATGCTGTATGGATACTGTTGTCCAGTTCCATTGCACGATTCACAGCCTCCATCACGACCCCGGCAGGCCCGACAGGGCCAACGTGTCTGAGGGATACCGCGTTCAAGTTTTCGATATCGACCGTAGAGGAACAGGGCGCGAATGTCAGCATTCACCCCCAGAGTCAGCGTATCGAACAAGAGCATGAGTTCAGGGCGTTCCTTGACCCAGACGATTCCAGGTAACTTCTCCGCGACGGTGGACTGAATCGCATCTGATAAGGTCGCTTTCAGAGGACGACTGCCGGTGGCAGCGAGTGTTGAACGCAAAACCTCCTCGGCAGCGACATGATCCTTGGAAAAATGGATGCCCAATTGAACTTTGGTGAATTCGACACCCTCGACTGCGCCAACGATTCGCTCAGCGATTAGATTGAGTTCGAGGAACAGGTCCTCACAGAACGGACAGCAGTCGATGCCCTCATCAATCTTCAGATTAGAATCGCGCTCAAGCGCCTGTTCTCGAACGCGTTCACCGACGAGTTGCAGGGGGTCGCCGGCAATCCGAACACCGGCTACACGACCCAAGCAATGGTTACAGGTTCCAAGCCGGATGGCATGTTCGATGCCCGATGGTGCGGGGCAACGGGGAATATCGCGACGAGCCGATGCTCCATCGTCGAACTCGTCGAACTCGTCATCATATTCCTCTTCCTCGATTTCAGTCACGGGAACCATGTCTGCCCAGGGATCATATGACGATACATAGCCAGTATCGGCATACTTCGTCCAATCATCATCCTCTTCGGAATCCGGGTCCATTCATCCACCTTCGCGGAGCGAGGAAGCGGGTCAACCCACGTCTTCGCCGATTCAAACGACCGAGGGGTCCGTTAAGACACTTCGCACGTCAAAGCGAATCGGGATCTGGGGACCCAGTGGCAATCGCATGGAGGCGATCCGTACTCCAAATACCCGAATTACATCCTGAAGCAAAGGTGAAGCGAATGCCGTAACCACCGACATTTTCGGCCTTGGGTTTCTCGTTTCGCAAACGACTGACTTCGTCTCGCAATGCCTCGCTTCTCGACTCTATTTCGCGCCGTGGTTTGCAATTGGCACAAGGACACCAGTACCGTAATTCAGTGTAAGTCACCGTGTGTTCAGTGTCATCTCTCCAGCGCAGCACCATGTCGATCTCGCGGCGCTCCACGACCCCGCGCATTCCCTCGGCCAGAGCTTTGAC
>CAXEUI010000318.1:0-1836 GCA_963999335.1 uncultured Candidatus Poseidoniales archaeon | reverse complement strand
CGTCTCGCTCTTCATCAATCATTGAATCGATTTCAACGGTGATGTGGCTTTGAATGCCAGCGATGGTCTGAACATGAATCGACATGGGGGCAGCATCTTCGACATAGGCAACACGATTGTCGTCAGCCGCAATCATTGAGACTGGGCCATTCGGAGAAGTGGGGAGAGGTGTCGGGGCATTCACCCCTCCACGTAGGCGAATCTCGACTTCGCCGTCGTTCAACATGACCATGCGTGGCCAAGTATCATCGCCGTTCGACAACATGGCGATGTCATCGAAGAGGGGCCCAGTCACCCATTGGCCTTCCCATAGATTCTTGCTGAGGTTGAAGAATTCCAATTGATATCCATGCCAAACCACGATGTGTGATTCACCAATCAGAATCTCTACCGGATAGCTCCCCCAAGTTGTGTAGAGTCCGAAGTTGCTCTGATAGGACTCTTCGGTCGAAAGATTCCACAAGGTCACCGTGATGTTCCCATCATCGATGATTTCGTAACTGGCCAGCCAACCATCTGCCCCTGCAGCGGCACCTGGATGAGTCACCCCTTCTGCTGGGAAGTGCTGGTGGGTTGCATCCCAGAGCAGTGTGCCCCCTGTGCCAGCGAGAAGAAGCATGATGACCACCCCCGTCTGTCGACTTCCGGGTACTCGGAACCAAGCGACCCACCCTGAAAGAATGATTTGGACTTCTTTGAGAGGGCGACGCCAATCGGCCAATAACCAAGACACTCGATGCAAAAATGATCGTTCATCCAGCCACCACCAGACACTGGGTGCAATTCGTTCAGAAACGTGGACTGCAAGCATTCCTACGGCAATGCCACCGATGATATCCAGAATCCAGTGAATGCCAAGATAGAGGATCGTGAAGGTCGTCAGGAAGGTGTACCCAATCAGGCAATATCTCCAGATCTTCCATCGTCCATCAAGGTCATTGCGCGCGTAACAGTACCAGATGGCAAATGGAAGGCCGATGTGCAGACTCGGCATCCCATTGGTGAACGGATCGATTCGGGTGAACCATGTTTGAATCTCGGGTGTGAGATGATACCCAAGCGTCTGCATCTCAGGAATGTAATCACCGGTCACGCGGACATTGAAGAAGAGGTAGAATGGAAGGGCCATCAGGTAGGTCAACAGAAGGGTGAGTGAGATACGATCAGCCATTTGTCGATCATCAAAATAACAAGTGTAAACAAAGGCACAGAAGATAATCATCATGTATCCGGCGACATAGAAATGCGTCAGTACTAATGTCAACAACTCGTTCTCAAAGGTCTGTTGAAACCACAGAACCATATCGCCTTCGACCGCGTAGATGTAGGCCGTCATGTCGATGCGTGTATTGGCCATCAGGATTCGGTCAATCCCATCGAAAATATCCTTCCAGATGTAAATCGAAAATACGACAATCCCATGCATCCAATAGCGTCGGAACATGTCTTGGAAACCGTTCAGCGTAATCCGTGCCCAAGGCGGTTTCAAGAATGGCATGAGGACCAGGGAAGCAATGATTGCACCCGTCACCCACGTGACATAGACGCCTGTTCCACCAACCATCTGAAGACCGTCCAGAAAGTGTCTAGGGTCCATCTGATGAAGAGGATTGCCGCTTAGAGAATCTCAGGAGCCTCTTCTTCACCCTTGGCCAGTTCCGCGAGAAGATTTTCCACGATGATGTCGAAGGCTTGTGCAGTTTCGCCTTCGGGTTCAGAGACAATTCTGTGCACACCATCATCTCCACCGTGTACAACCCCGGGATCAAATGGTAGCGAGCCCAAGAAGGGGACCTCAAATTCCTCTGCGGTGGCTTCTCCGCCGCCTTGCTTGAA
>CAXEUI010000317.1:0-1850 GCA_963999335.1 uncultured Candidatus Poseidoniales archaeon | reverse complement strand
GCCCAAGTGGTGATGAAGGTGAAGATGAGCCAATCTGTAACAGTCAATGTCGGCATCCAGAGGATGAGGAGGACAATCTCTGGTGCGCCGATGAGCATCAACACGGCGAGTCCAGCATAGCAAGCCACTGAGGCCATTGCCGACAAGCGCAATACCTTGGCACGACCGTAATAATCGGACAACCACGGTCCAAATAGACCCAAATAAGTGGCGAAGATGAAGATGTTCGCCCAGAGGATGGCTTCACTCGCATCGAATCCAAGAACATCCCGCATGTAGAACATGAACATCCCTTCGAATCCGTCGCCGAGAGGGATGAGGAAACAGAGTGCCAGAACAATCCACGCTGTGCGAGTTCGCATGGCAGCCAGAATGCGATCCATGGTCGAACTGGATTCAGGGAAATCCAAGTCCACATTCTCGATTGCGGCCTGCATGGTCTTGGCCGTTCGACGCTTCTTCTGAGACCTCGGGCCACGAATGGCTTCGCCTTCTTTGAGAGCCAGAGTGATGGCTACGGCGAAGACTGCGGTGACCATCGCGGTAATCAGACCAGCCATCTGGATGGTGCCCCAATCAGTGGACGCCCCGTCGACGAACGGACTGGTCTTCGAAGTCAGCCAACCCATGGTGAGCAAGATGATGTGACCGCCACCCCGATATGCGAAATTGATGCCTGAATTGAATCGGCCCAATTTGGGAATGCTCTCTGCCATCATTCCTGCAACGGCCTGTTCAGCGAACAAACGCGGAATCAGGGCAACGAATACAACTGCGACGAAGAGCCACGTCGCGGTTCGAATATCGAGAAAAAGAAGTGGGATGAGCAGGACGATGTGCAGAATCGTGCCGAGTAAGATCCAACTGCGGCGCCGACCATAGGGCAGTTCGACGAATCGTTCAACGGGTTGCGCCCAAATCAAACGAAGGAAGAAGGGGATTCTCAGTAACATGATCGCAATCGCGATATCCTTGATCGGAAGTTGGAACTCGTTGTTGGCGACCGTGCCAATCCACAAACCGACGAATGCGTATGGAAGCATCAATCCGAGATAGAAGACGATGACCCAGGCATCTCGGAAGAAATCGCTCTTTCCGATGTCGAACCATCCGGTCTTGAGACCATTCGATGGGGCAAGTTCGGCCTCGAGGATGTCAGACATCACGCGGCCTACGGCCGCGTCAGGTCATGATGTTGACGCCTATGTTGTGATGAAGGATTGGTCATCTGTCCAGGTCTGACCATTCCCGTTTTCTCCGACCACTCGCCAATGATAGGTCTGACCACTCACCAATCCATTCACCGAATGCTGCCCGTCTCCGACGGTTGATGTCCCCAGATTGGCACAATTCGTCCAGCTCAATGTGCTGTTGCCTCCATCGAATAGCCCCCAACATACGGTCAAAGTCGTATTCGTCCCGTTGTCATAGACCTCCCATTCGAGATCGGCGGCATTGTTGCTGATATTTGTGGCATTCATATCGCGGAAAATCGCATCATATTCGTAGACCCAACCTCGAAGTGGATCTGTGTTCCAAACCGGTAGGTGATCAACAGCATCCCAACTCGATTGAATCAGTGGGAACCCCCAGGCTGCGAGATATGGCATCAAATTATGACCGGTATTCAATGAAATTTGAATCGCCCATTGGTTGAATTCTGCAGAATCGCCGGAAGGTTGGCTGCTGTAATTGTAGTAGTATTCTTGGAAGGCGGCGGTGAACGGTTCCCACCCGAATGCTTCCTTGATTTGCATATGCGTTTCCAATGCCGTCCAAACAGACCAAGACGCGATTTGAGCGCCGTTGCTGAAGTAAGCCTCTGTCCGGCTCTGGCGGCTGCTGGGAGA
>CAXEUI010000316.1:0-1851 GCA_963999335.1 uncultured Candidatus Poseidoniales archaeon | reverse complement strand
AAGTTGAGGCAGCCACAAGCAGTGGGGATGTGTTGCTTGGCGTCACTCAACTCCATTGGTCGGCAGGTGCGGCCAAAGCCTTCTCGGATGCGGGAATCCCATACCTCGTCTTCGTACGTGATGAATTGCAATTCAATCACCCCCGGTTGTATCGAGATTCGCTGGAGGGGGCTGCATCTGTCTGTGGGGCTGGACAAGGTCTCATCAAGCAGATCCGTGGGGCGTTCGACATCCAGTATGGCGCGCATGTGCCGCTTCCGGTGAATTTCGCTGAACGGTTCGGAAGTGCAGAGGATGTTTCACAGAAGCGACTGTCAGGACTCACTGCACGCGTCGAGATGAATGATGGTGATGTGCCGCGAATTGCGGTCGTCGGCGTCACTCCTGAGAAGGGCTATGAATTCTACAAGCGACTGCTACCTCATCTGCAGGAATCATGGCCGGATGCACAGATCGACGTGTATGGGGGCGGCTCGTATGCAGAAGCGCTGGGGGAGTTCAACAACGCGACCTGGCGAGGGCACACCTCCGTGGAGGATGTGTTCTCGAATTGTGACGTTCACGTTCTGACCGTGGCGAGTACGGGTTCATGGGGGCGCGTCATCAACGAAGCGGGTCTGTTTGGCGTTCCCTCTGTGACGATTGACATCGGAAGTCAACCTGAAGCGGTGGGCAATGGTGGAATCGTGGTCGCCAGAGATGGTGATTTGGATGATTGGGTGTCTGCAATCAAGGACACATACGAGAATCGAGAAGAGTATGGGGTTGCGGCGAAGGAGCATGCTAGTGTCGTTGATCATCGACGTTCCATTGCCATGTTCAGAAGTACCATTCGCGATGTGCTCCAACAGTGAAGGTGGTTGGATGGCGTATACTGATGTCAGTGTGGAAGAGGCCTCGTGGTTGCTGGCCGCGGCTGGAGTGGCACCACTGCGTAAGATGGAGTCACTGGATGGGGGATGGGCCAACTCGAATTATCTGGTCACGCTCGATGATGAGACACAGCTCGTTCTGAAAGTCTGGGATGAAAGGCCACCGGATGAAGTGGAGCAAATCATCCAGCACACATGTTGGCTTGCAGATCACGGTGTGCTTACGCCCGCCCCATTGCCATTGGAAGGTGGCGTGCGGATGCTTGTCAAGGACAATCTCGCGTGGATGTTGATGCCGTTTATCGACGGGGGCTGGCTGCCTTCTGATTCATCTTCACTTTACGAACTTGGCAAGGCGCAGGCACAAATGCACAATGTTCCCATTCACGAGACCATTCCGACGACATTCGCCATTGGATATGTCCTCTGGGAGAAGTTGGTCAAAGATGCGAAGAAGGATGGTTCAATGACGCCATTTCTACAAATGTTGGAGAAAGAGACTCATCTTCTCAAGCAAAGCATTCCGAAGGATTTGCCCTGTGGTATCATCCATGGTGACCTGTATCCCGACAACGTGATTGGAAGAGAGGGTGAGGTTCTCGCCCTGCTTGATTTTGAGGAAATCTGTATCGAATCGTTGGCGATGGATCTTGTGACGACCTATGTTGGGTTTGGCTGGAAAGATGGTTTGCCAGTTCCTGAATTGTGGGATGCGTTGTTGGCCGGATATCAGTCGGTTCGTCCGTTGACAGAAGCGGAACACGCAGCCCTTCCTGACTTGCATCGGTTTGCGGTCCTAGCCGTTGCAGCTTGGCGTTATTGGCAATTTGTGATTCACGTGCCCGGAACAGAACACACCAATCGTTACGTGGAAATGGCTGAGCGATTGGACAAACCGTTGCCTTTCTGATGCAGGATGCATGAGGGGGATTCTCCCATGCAAGAGGTAATAATTGGGCCGAGCATGGTGGCGCCATGT
>CAXEUI010000315.1:0-1851 GCA_963999335.1 uncultured Candidatus Poseidoniales archaeon | reverse complement strand
AGGTAGGTGGCATGATTGAATATCGCGCCGTTGGCTGTAGATCCGATGATTTCGAGAGTACTTCCCGATTCATCGTCAAAGTGGCCAGTGATGATTACCGATTGATTGTGAGTGAATACTTCGGGTTCATACAACATGACGGATGGTGGGTCAAACACATCCACTCCTTCGCTAGAATCCTCTTCTTCACCATCGAGAATGCCGAGGCACCCCGAAGATAGCATCAGAACAGTGAGGATGAGAGCAAGCCAATCTCGTCGCATCATGATTCGCGAAGATGGTTCAGAACATCAACTGTCCGCCATCTCGCTACGCCCAGATTGAGTTGGCATTTTGGGAATATGACTGGCTCGGCCATCATGTTTCATGATGAGGGGGTTGACAAATAGCAATGGTCCATCCTTTTCCCGTTCAATGCGCAGGATAATCTCCCAATGAGTGGCAAAAAGGGGATGATATTCGCTCCCAGGCCACTCACCATCCGGTAGAGAAAGGGAGAGTGTGGCTCCTTCCAATGGGGCAGGGCTGGCATTTCCACGTCTTTGCACAGGCAGAGGGGACAGGAAGAGACGTTGAGTATCGGGGCCTTCAAGTGGTGTTGATTCACCGAAACCCGTCCCCAACTCAGAACTCGCATACTGTCGAATCGCCAAGGGGGTCGAGATTCCTGGAGGGTTCTGCTGGCCTTCATTGCGCCCCAGAGCGTGGAGAAGCATTGGTCGTCTTGGATTCAACAACCCCACTTGCACGCGAGCCTCTGCCGAAATCCAATCATCTCGAACTTCTGGAAATTCAATGTGGGTAGAAATTTGTTCACCAGTGCAATCATCATCGTGGACGTTCACAATCGGGGTTCTCGGTAGATCGGTGCGGAATTTGCGAGTTCGTCGGAAATCCCAGATACTCGCGAGCAAACGCATCATAATCGGAACGAAGAAAATAGGCAAAAAGATGAGCAAGAGGACAGGGTAGTCCAGCAGACCAAGGCGCACACTGCCCGCGAATGACCCGTCGACCCACCCCCAATTCACAAGCGCAGGCTCAAAGGCGTGTACAGCCAAAGATGCGATAATCCCAATCACGGCAAAGGGAATCAAGCGGCGCGAATCTCGATGCATCTTGCTCGGCATGATGAACCAACCTCTGCGCTCACGCTCAACTCTCCCTGGAATTCGATCCGACAACGAGACCCAATCACGACATTCGGAAAGCCCTTCGGACAAACGGATGATCTTGCGGTGAACATGGAATCCGGATTCATCACCAATCTGCACAGTACAAGGAGTGACCGTTTCCCCGGTGAGACGGAAATATTCGCGGGCGATGGGCAACTCTGATGCAATGACGGTGTCCGGGTCAAAAGGAGGCCAGCGCAGTTGAATCTCTACAGCCCGACCGGAATCCGAATTTTCCATTTAAACACCTCAGCCCGTCAACAATGCCCAAGTTGCACGTACGGCCATCCGACGGAATTCAGGAATATCCTTGAGCAGACGAATGCCGAGAGGGACTGGTTTTTCGATATCACCGACTTCATTGATGAGCGAAACGACATGGTCTCGCGCGAAAATCTTGAACGTGGCTTCAAGCTCATCATCATCGCATGAGGATACGAATAAATCGCGTAATATTCTCGCTCTTTCTTGCTCTTTTCGAACCTTTTCCATGGGCTTGCAGATTCTTTTGAGATTGGATTCACTCAATTTGTTGGACAAAACGGCCTTCGCGAGGTTCGGGGACAGAAGATGGACTTGATCGAATCCAGGCCCAATTCCACCACCTGTCGTTGGCTTGCATAGACCAGCAGCATCACCAAACAACAACACACGTTCTTTGTAGATCTTCTTGAGC
>CAXEUI010000314.1:0-1855 GCA_963999335.1 uncultured Candidatus Poseidoniales archaeon | reverse complement strand
TGCCGAAGCCAGAGAGCGGCGGCGTGTAGACGTGGAGATTGATGAGATTGCCATCTGTATCGTTGGAGATTCGGTGAATGTCCGGCTCTTCTGCTGCACAGACCTCACCAGGAGCGTATTCGCGAACTGCGGAGGTCACAGCCAATCCTGCGTCGTCGAGTTCGTAGATGGTCTCGGTCGAGCTTCCTTCGACGATCAGGAACGCACAGTCAGAGCCGACGTGGTCATGAATCGGAGTGGCTTGACCCGAGCGCCAGGTGATGGCGACCATCTCGTAATGCTCGGTCTTCTTGATGATGTTGCGTTGGTAACCGTTGTCTTCGGTGTAGACGATATGTTCCTTGAGGGCCTCAAGATTCAGAGGCATCGATTCCAATCGCACTCCCAATTCGGCCAAACCCGGACGAGAATTCAGAGAATCCAACCAATCAATCATGTCTGCAACACCTTTGCAACATTCGATGAGATGATCGCGATTGTCTTCGCTCATAGTGACGACCGCGACCATGCTATCCCGAACAAGGGGGGGAACATAGAGTTGACCACCCAGAATCATTGCGTCAATATTCGATGAAAATGATGGACTCCGGTCTCTTTGGTGGGTGAATAGCGACCGCGTTCATAGGCGACTGAAGAGACGCCTTTCTGACAACCTTCGACAATGAACTGGTCCTCCTCCTCAACTTTGTCCAGATTTCCGCCCGCGCCCTTGCCAAGCATGGAAGCATCATCCACAAATCCATGATAGACGATACGGGTCTTGTCCACGGCTTCTGGAATGACCAGATTGACCGAAAGCCCCCAAGGGTAGAAATTCAGCATCAGACCGGGGTGCAACCAGAAGTAGTAGGCTGCGATGTTCTGACCGAAGTCAGGATGTTCTTCGGGAAGGTCGAAGGAGGGTTCACCCTCGTTTGCGATTCCAATCTGCAAGACGCCTCCGTCGAACAGTTCCGTTCTGTAAGCATCGTAATCGAGAACTTCGTGGAGGTCTCCATGAACGAATGGGATGTGGAATCCTTCGAGATAATTGTCGACATACAACGCCCAATTGGAATCGATTGTGTATTCTCGATGTCGGCTTGAATCATGAGTAAACGCTTCGATCGGTAGCCATCCAACGCGAGCCTCGACCACGGAGATGAATGCCTCAAAATCATCCGCGGAGATGCTATTGAACAGAAAGCCGTTCCATTCAGTCAGTGGGAATGAACGAAGATGGTCCGCCTCGGACGGGAAATTCTCCACCTCATCGAATTCTGGCATGTTGCGGAACTGTCCATCCAGAGTGAAGGTTCGTCCATGATAGGGGCACTGCAGTTGCTTGGCATCTGAAGGTTCGGTGCAAACCAGCATCCCACGATGCGTACACACATTGGAGATGCAATGGACCTCCCCCTCGATCTTCGTGAGCAGCATCGGTTCTTTCAGTGGGTTGTCAATGGGTAGCGCGCACGTGAGTTGGCTACGATGTGCCGCAAAGTGCCAGTTCTGACCGAACGACGAGATGACGGATTCGAAGGTAGAGGCGTCGGTGTAATATCGAGAGGGGAGGGTCTCCGCCTTGCGAATGTCTGGATCAATGATTGAGATTGGACCACCTCAGGTGTCGAGGTCTCCACGAACGAACTTGATGTACCGTTGTTCTTCATTCTCCTCGAATGGGTGCTGGCCGATATTCTGCTGGTAAGCAATGCCAACCCACGTACCATCGGGACTGAATACCGTCTCAAAGAAGTCGTGAAGGGCATGAACATCACCCTGTTCTTCCTCATATTGGGTCACCGTGTGAAGAACTTCCGGGGTTCCATCGGCGTTCATGGCTGCAATCTCGTAGTGGAATGTGTCGTTTTCG
>CAXEUI010000313.1:0-1858 GCA_963999335.1 uncultured Candidatus Poseidoniales archaeon | reverse complement strand
TTGATCATCCCACTGGCCTTCATCAGGACTTGGCGGAACACCTCTCGACCGGTTCCAACCAAGACGGTGACCACTGTCATCAACAACAGGACGCTGAGCATGATGCCGGCCAGTCCAGTGTAAATCGATGTGCCACCGATGACGGTCAGATAGCCGACGAATGGAATGACGGCAGCGGCCGTGCAATCGATCGAACCCGCTGCATATCCAATGCCCCACAGGTACATGTTCCGGCGAGGTGTGAATTTGTCATCCATCTCCGTGGTCGAGAAGCGCTGCACGATGTGCTTGTCCACCCATCCGAGAAGATGTGCCGTTCCACCCATCAGCATGAATGAGCCCAGAATGAAGAGAAGGATTGCAATCCCAAGCGCGAAATTGTGGAGATACAAGGAAATTGGTAGAATCTCTGAGAGTCCGACGACCAGAATCCCGAGAACCAGAAAGAAGGTGATCATCCCCATACCGGCCAAAAATCCGACCGACAAGTGCCCGGGCATGTTGCCCTGCAACTTCCCACTCTCACGCAACTCTTCCTCGCGCGCGCCCAAAGAAATGTAGTAGCCGATGTAGGAGGGAAGGATGGGGAAGGCACATGGCGAGAAGTACACCAAGACGCCCAACATCAGCCCAAGGAAGAATATGCCGCGTGCAGAAGTGTCTACTTTCGCCAATCCACCTCGTAAGGACTCGGCCTCACCGGCCACAGAGAGTTCGACCGCCTCATCGAAAGCGGCCCACTGGTCGCTGGGTGTGCCTGTATTGGTCTTGTGAATCATGTAGCCCTCATGGTCGATGACCATAGCGAGTGGAATGGCCTGAGCGGAATAATGCGCTACAATACTGCGCGTGGTCGTATCATTGTCCTCCAGCAGGACATCGTCCCCATCGGCCACCGCAACAATCCACGGCATCATCCGGTCTCCGCTGCCGAAGGTGTCGTTGAGGTCATGGAAATCCTCGCTGTCCCACCAGACGCCGATGGAGATGATGATGACAGGATAGGGGCCCTCTAGAGCCTCATATTCAGCCTGAGACCCATCCAGATGCTCCTGCACGTAATGACAGTTGGAACAGGCGACCGCCATGAAATCGAGAATTACCGTGTATCCACGTAGTTCTGTGAGTTGAAGCGTGCCATTCTCATCGGTGAAATTGGCCTCATACGCGGTTCGGTTGAGCGTGGGTGTGGTGAAATCAGGCGTTGGGACGATGTTATCACTGGTGCCGAAGCTCTCTGAAGTGGATTCGAAGATCGAAAGGCCGGCGGTTGCGATGACAGAGAACAGAATCACAGAGATGACGAAGGCATACCATGTGTCCTTCTCAGCGAAGACACCCACATCGCAGCCGGTCCTCTGCTGGATGCGGTAGCGAAGCGTGGGTTTCCACTCATCAGATACAGTTGTGGTTGCTTCGACATCAACAGCAGTTTCGATGAGTTCGGGGTCCTCAGGGTCACCCGCAGCGGAGAACATGCCCTCTTCGACGTCTTCACTCACGAGTTCACCAAAGTGTGCGGTGTGAAGCCCGTTCTTCAATCCCATGCACGGATGAACAGGGCCATACGTGCTGCGTCAGCGTTAAGCCGGGTTCGTGATTGGCCGGGCCATCGGACTCGTGGTCTAGGGGTTTTGACGTTGCCCTCACACGGCGAAGATCGCCAGTTCAAATCTGGCCGAGTCCATTTTAATCCTTCAATTGGCGATAGTCCTCAGGACTCAGATAACCACGGTGTTCACCATCTTCGTTCTCGACATCGTCCTCATCTTCCCAATCATCGTCCTCATAGCGGCTCCCGCGAAGGAACATGACTGCGAGAGCGAACATTGCCGCTCCAAATAATAGCAGCAGAGCG
>CAXEUI010000312.1:0-1859 GCA_963999335.1 uncultured Candidatus Poseidoniales archaeon | reverse complement strand
TGAATACAGGATAATACCACCCTTGTTTGAGTACATAGCGAACCTCTTGAATGAATCTTGAACAAAACGGATCAGACTGTGACAATATTCGCAGTTGTCGGTCTTCTCGAGTGGGTCGTTGAAGTGAACTGGCATCCGATGGAACGCAGAAGAAGTCGGTGGGGTCAGGTTGTAACGCTGTGACTCGAACGATTCGATCATCTTCCTCTAGGTCACGGAGGACTTCGGCAAGCAGTTCCACGGGATGACTGACGAATAATCTCAGCGAGTGCAATTTGATGGGACCGATTCGGCGAATCAATTCCTCCAATGCCTCGGGGAAGGGCATTGGCTCATAGACATCGTGAACACGATGGAATAGTGATAGTGAGCGTTTGCGGTTGACCAATTCTTCAAACTGCTTCACAAAGACCATCTGGCGTTCCATGTTGGAGAGTGAATTCCGAGCATCTCTCTGAATGTGTTTGAATTCATCACCTCGAGGTAAATGACCAATGATTTCGGTTCTCTCCACGTTTTCATCGGGAAGGATGTTGAGGAATAGTTCGCTATCCATTTCAGAAAACCAGGGTTCGGGCCTCAATCCCAGAAGCATGGGAATCATGGATTTGGTTGTATATCCAACACGGGAGTGCAACAAGCGACCCATGACGATATCAGAGTCATGTTTCATGTCCTTCCAATCAGCAAAGCGGAAATTTTGCACCCGGTCTAGCAATTCTTGCATCTTGGCGAACATCACATGTCCATCGGCAAGTGCTGTGAGGGCGTCTGGATATGTTTTGAAGGATTTTCTGAGAAGGAGATTTTGGAGTTCACGATATTCAATGATATTGTCTTCCCCTCCAGTGATAATGTGTTCATCTACACGGAGGATGAATTCTCCATCTTTTGTTTGTTTGAAGAATCCAATCGAGACAATGTTTCGGACTTCGAGTTCATGCAATAGTGACTCTATTTGGCCCTGAGGGAAAGGGAGGCGTTCAGAAAGAGAGGCCAACGTCATGGGGCCTTCGCTTCCTAGCATATCGACGATTTTGAGTCTCAAGGCCTCATGGGGGTCCATCAGTTTCGCAGTTCGCCAGGAAGTGGGAATCGAATCGTCAAATTCGTCTGCAAATTCGTAGGTCAGACCCCCAGTGTACAATTCACGCAAATCATCCATTTCACTGGAACCTTTAGCAGCCAGAACACCCAACGTTCCGTGAACTTCCGACATACGGATGGAAAACCACTTGTCATCAACTTCGGGGGTTCCTGTCGAGCGAATTTTTGTGATTGCACCGGATGATGCAAGTTCAACGACCCAGTTGTGAACCGTGTCGTGATGAATTTCGGCTAATTTGTCTTGATATAGTGGATTCTTCAGATCTGGGTGTAATCCTCCACCCTTTTCCATCAACCGCAGCAACCCATCTGCGTCTACCGGTACGCTGGCCTTCCCTTGGAAGTACTCATCGAGAGCGTTGTCGTCTAAATCCGTGGCTCGTGAGCGGCCACCAAGTAATCTACGCAGAATTTCTGGATCGATGTCTTTGACCAGATAGGCCCGGGTTCGCATGCTCAGAAGATCTTCGAATGCAGCCATGTACAGATTCATACCTAGGACACTCGGCAAGGTGACTCTGGAATGAACGATCCGGACGCCCTCATCTTCCATTCGATTGACAAATCGTTCCAATTCCTCCATGTCTAAATCTGTGTGAAAAATTTCGTTCTGTGCCTCTCGTATTAGCAAACTATCGGCATGTTGTCTATGCTCCCGGAACACTTTCTCTGATTTCTGCTGAATCCTCCATAGTGAACCACACCGTCGATCTCGGTGATGACCGCCGTTTCTTTGGGTTTACGGGCCTCAA
>CAXEUI010000311.1:0-1862 GCA_963999335.1 uncultured Candidatus Poseidoniales archaeon | reverse complement strand
CCCTCGACGGCACTTTCCACAAGGATTTCCACGTAGAAATTGGGTATTCTATCGATAACGACGGTAATGGCTGCGAGGATATGTTGTACACATCAGCATCTCCCAGAGATGCGATGTTTTGGCGAGCACACAAAGCACTTGATGAGGTGCACCATCAATGGCTCGCCAGTCAGCCTGCAGACGTTGTCGTGCTCCTTGACCGCTCCGGAAGTATGAACCAACATTCCGATCCATGGGATGACGCATCACCGAGTAAGATGGATGCCGCTAAGTCTGGTGCGGCATTTTTCAGTGACTTAATCGAGAACGATGCGGGCCATACGGTTGGCGTTCTCACATTCTCTACACATCCGAGCGCCGCGGCTGAATTGCCGCTGGCAGTGGCAGACGAAAACAGTAAGACCGCAGTGCAGAATTCGCTCAGTCAGGCATCTCCAGATGGAACGACTGGCATTGGCGAGGCTCTAATCGCCGCGCAGAATGTTTTGGATCAAGGACCCAACGATCGCAAGGTGGTCCTATTATTGACGGATGGAATGGAGAATGAGTGCCCACGCGTACAAGACCCCAGTGGAATATGCAATGACTACGAGGACGTCGATGGTAATGGACTGAATGATATGGTCACTGACGCGTTGGGCGACACTCAAGTCTGTGCTGTCGGGTATGGAGGTGAGGCAGGAATAGATGGGCTGATGCTCCGAAACCTCACTGAACGTCAGGGGGGTATCTATGTCCACGGCGTGGGTGAGTTGGACTTGAAGCAGTTTTTCCTACGTTGTTTCTCATCGATATTCAATTTCCAAGAGGTAGAAGATCCAATCGAGGTTCTACCAGCAGCAACCAACGTGTCATCGCCCATCGCCGTATCGGACCTTCTGTCTGATAGCCTCACTTTCGTGCTGGCATGGGAGGAAGGTGATCCCTCGCTCGACATCTCAATCCATACACCATCAGGAACCTCATTGGACCTCTCTGGACGAGACATCGAGGCATCTTCCGGCCCAACTTGGCGTATCATTCGCATCGCCCTCCCACTTGATGGCGAGGAATCGGGTGAATGGACGGCTTCTGTTGTAAGAACAGAGCAAGGCGTTGACCAACGATATTTCCTCGACGTATTGGCGAGCGGTGGCCCGAATCTTGAATTTGATCCGGGCAAGGTACACACACATACCGGCGATACGTTACGTGTGAAGTTACGGATTCCCACACCTTCTCGTCCAATCGAAGGTTTTGATTCGATTGATGCACGCGTGACAATCACCGCTCCCGATGAGAGCATAGGTGCCTTGCTATCCGAGCATGGTCTAGTCAATTTGAGCAGGCGAACGAGCGAATCGGCCGGTCCAGTACAAGCGAGTCTTGAGGCGATATGGAATGGAACAAACGGCATGATTAGCACGTCCACCTCGACCTACCAACTCTACGATGATGGCACCAACGGAGACCTATTTGCGAACAACCACTATTTTTCTGTGGAATTACCGACCCCAACAGAATATGAGGGGCACTACGAACTGTACTTTGAGGTCGACTTCACATATCAACAACGTACGCTTCACCGCGAGATGCGCAGCACCCTCTACGTATCCCCGGGTATCGATCCAACTCCGACCTCCTTGCAGATATCCGATGTTGGAACCGATGCGTCAGGAGGTCAATTGTTCGATATCACACTGACACCTCAAGATCGTCTTGGCAATCCTCTCGGACCGGGTCGCCCATCTATGATTGGTGTTGAACTCGGCTCCGGCGTCACGCCAGCGAATGGCAGTGGGGGTACCTTTGTCGACCAGTTGGATGATCGCTACACACTGAGCGTGGTTCTTGATGCAGATGTTGAAGATGGCGAGGCAATC
>CAXEUI010000310.1:0-1867 GCA_963999335.1 uncultured Candidatus Poseidoniales archaeon | reverse complement strand
ATCCTGCCTCGAAGTTCCAGAAGATGGCGAGGTCGTCGTCATCGTCATCGCCCGCATCTACACTGAACAGGAAACCATCTCCCACCGGAGTCGCCTCGATACTGGTTATCGTTGGCGGAGAATTGGTGGGTTCATCATCGATTTCGATGTGCACCACCGTCTCATCGTCGGTGACATTCAACGCGGTGATGTGGATGCCGGCCCCGTTGATACTGAAGGTGCGGCCCTCAGGTAGCAGGAAATCGCCGCTGGTGGCCGTTGGAGTCTCAGGAGTTGCATCTTGAGCTGTGGCCAGCCACTTGTGATATCCGTATTGATTCTGAGGGGCGGCGTGATTGATGATGACACCATTGAGCACCCCTGACGATATGTGTCCCGGTTTGTCCGATGTATCCATTTCCTGCACTTCCCTTACCTCAAGGTAGTAGAAATGCTCGGCAGTGATGGTCTCACCAGCCATCTCCTCCTCGACCATCCCGATCGAGACCCTCAGAGCATGCGCCTCATCACCTTCGAGAGGCTTCAGAGTGTAATCCCCAGTCAGTGTGACGAGTTCGACCTGCTCATCATCCAGCCAGGCCATCTGATGCTTGTAGGCGGCACCGAAATGACGCCAGGCCGATGACGAACCCATGCTGTCGTATTGGTTGCCGTAGGGTTCCACCTCGCCACCTATGCTGCCGTTGAACATCGCGTGCGACAGTCCGAAACCGTGACCAAGTTCGTGAGTCAACGTGTTGCGTGTGCTGTTGGTATCAGCGAATCTCTTGATGTCGCAGCGCGACGCGAGCAGTTGGACTATGCCATCGCCAGTCGTGACATTGTAGAAATCGACCCCCTGTGTGGACACGCTTCGCGAGGTCAGGTCCTGCAATCCAATCACGAAACGGTCGTACTGGGTCAGGTCATATCCGTCCTCAGCGGCAGCTTGGTAGGCGTTCTGCTTTGAGTATCCGGCATCATCGAGAGCGTACCATCCAGCGACACTCCAATTGAACCAGACCTTGCCGCCCGACACCTCCACGTACCAGTCGTTGACATCGCTGATGATCGACCCAGCCTCAGTAGCGGTCAGATTGGGGGCAGAATCAGTCGGATGGACCAGAATCAGTAACAATCTGCTCTCACCCTCCCAGAGGTCGACGGTTGCCTGAGCCTGTTCATCGAGTTCGGTCTCGTTCCCACCAATTGTCTGATTTCCATCCTGTGGCTCACTTCCATCAATCGGGGTGTCTCCAGCATCATCGCCGATTCCACAATCTTCCCCCTCACAGATCGGCTCCTCATCGACTCCGGCGAGGCAACCAGAGAGTGACGCACCAATCATTAGAGTGCTCACAAGCAATATCGAGATGGATGCGGAAGCCCATCGCATGATAATGCCTCATTGTGACAATACAATTGAATATATTGCAGGATTGGATTTGTCATATTCTCTTTCTTCAGATTCACAAGGATTTGTTCTTCAGTCCTGATTATTGAGTTGAGAGGATCAGTGAGACGTTGTCCGCGTATGCATCATTGTACCCAGAAGACAAGTAGGCGTTGAGGGTGACTCGCACATAAGCCGAGGACGGAGGGACTTCCCCGATCTCCCCTCTGAGGAAGATTCCAGTGGTGCCGTTGCGATCAGCGGCATAGACGGGCCCGATTCCTCCTGAAAGCAGGGCATTACCCGCCGAATCGAAGAATTCGATAAGTACTTCCATGCAATCATTCTGAGACGAGTAACCTCCCAGAAATGCCGTAAATGAGTAGGAAATATTGCCCCAGCCAATTTCTGCTTCAATACCAGTGAGATCTATCTCCTGGTACATCGTTGAATCGCCAGTTCCTCCCCCGAAGTAGTTCGATCCTCTGTTCGCAG
>CAXEUI010000309.1:0-1884 GCA_963999335.1 uncultured Candidatus Poseidoniales archaeon | reverse complement strand
TGCTTGGGGATGAACGCGGCCTCTCTAGCCTAGAACCCGTTCTCGATCGGATGGCGAATGCACGCAGCCGAGGCTACAGCATCGTCCTTCTCGACCGTGCTGTTGAACGAGCATTGTCCATCATTCAACACAGCGTAGATGAGGTCGCCAAAACGCCACGACACCTGCTCTCCCTCGAGGTCATGGATCTTCTGGAAAGACAAGCGCCAGAGACAGCATCAACGGTTCGAGGTTTGACAAGATGGTCTGTTCAGTCCCGTCTTGAGCACCAACTTGCAGAGACCGTTCAACATGTTGTCATTGACCTTGAAGGGTTGCTTGAAGAGTACGAGAGATCCGTGACGATGCTCGCGCAACTACAGGATGTGCTGCGGGGCTTGGTGGATCTGGGTCTACCCGCTGAAGATGTCAAGCCTCTGGAGCGTTTCAGCCACATGCCCGAAGCGCTTCCATACATCTCCGTTGAAGTTCGTCGCCTGATTCAGCGCTCGCTTGACGAAATCTATCTCGATGCGGACCGCCGAACAGCAGGAGATGCTGTCGGATTGGCCGAAACCGTGGAGGTGCTCGAATCTCTACTTCGCAGACTCGATGTGGCGGGCTTGACCGGAGAAGATCCCACTGGGGCTCTGTGGGCATTCCAACGCAGTGGCAGCCTCCCCTTCGAAATCGACGGATTGGCACGCCATGAGCGACCTGAGATCAACAATGAGGCCGTTCGACACATGAATCCGGTCGACGATGTTGCAGCGGTGACTTCCGTCGCTCCAAGCACACCACCTGTTGTCGCCCCAAGTGCTCCCGCTGCAGCACCAACACCCGAAGCGAGTGCGGCACCCGCATCCAATTCAACATGGCAACCCATTGAAGCCGCCGCTGAAACCGATGGTGTCGATATCTCAACTCGAATTTCAGCAGGCCTGACCCCGGCAGATGTGCCTGGTGATGCTGACGAAGCGGCATTGATGGCAAGTATTGATGTCGCACTCTCAGAAATAGATTCGGCAGCAGATGTTCGTGAAGGGACCGAAAATGGGACCCCTCCTCCGGCTGATCCAGTACAGCGAGACGCGATTGATGACCTTGAGCGAGAACTATCAGACCTCGATATGTGAGGTGAAAGGATGGTTGGGGCTGAGGGCAGAACAACCCTCATTGGGCGGGAAGAAACCCATGGTCGGCCCTACCCCACTCTACTGGAGAGATTGGCGTTCCTGGTTTCCATAATCGGAGCCGTGATGGTTGGCCAGTGGATGTGGATTGAATCGGATTGGTCTACCCTTGCATTGTGGCCGGCAACCGTATGTGGGCTGCCTCTAGCCACCTTGATCGTCGCCGAGATGTTGGCGAAAATAATCCAGCGAATCCATGTCAGCAGCGAATGATTACGGATTCGTGCTGCCTATCTTTCTGAGCGTGGATTCGATAAAACCCGAGACTCGTTGCCAGGGTACAATGTAACGCAGTCCAGCCACAAATGTGATGAATAGCATTGCCGAAATCACCTTTCCATAGGTGAGGCGCAACTCAAGTGATTCTCTGACTTGACCACTCCATTGGCCAGAACCTGCCCATCCCACGATATCGATAATCAGGTCATCGAACTTGAGTGCGAGCATGGTGACGAATCCAACAGCAAAGATGACGACAACGGTGTGCTGTATGTGGGTGTTCAAGATGCTCTGGAATTGGCGCACATATTCTGGATCCTTCTTGCATGATTCAGGCAATCGGAACGCATACTCAAGGAAGCGAATCGTCGCTTGAGCGGTTTCTGAATAAACCATCAAGAGAATTGCGACCAACAACAACTCCCAAACTTCGCCGGATATCAAACCACCCAACGAATCCGCTTCTCCAATCTGAGTCGGAAGAGGATTGAGC
>CAXEUI010000308.1:0-1901 GCA_963999335.1 uncultured Candidatus Poseidoniales archaeon | reverse complement strand
GTGATGGCTGGATCGAACAATGGCGTGAACGAGAATGAGAGATTCAGGTGGATTGTCTCACCCTCCCCTGTGATTGTGTATTCGAGGACCTGTACCTCAGGGTCGTTTGAGGAGAATCCGCTTGCTTCTGTCCAAGTCAGTTCAGTGTTTGAGCCGAGGTCGACGACAATCTCCTCAAGGTCACCCAGTTCATTGGGGTCGTTCAGTGTGATGTTCAACCAAGTCGAATGAGAGGGGACAAGGGTGCCCGCGCCGTGATATTGCAGCGTGGCGCCAGTGAATGAGGTTGGACTGGGCACCAATGAGATGTAATCGGTCAGGTCTTGCTCAAATCCAGGGCCGCTTCCGAGATAATTTCCAGCGATATCGTTCCCTTCGATGAAGAGAGAGACGCGTTGGCCCTGCGCATTGGACGTGTCGTCGTATGTCGCATGGTAGAACTCGGAATCACCTTGCCTTTGCAAGGGTCCACTGGCATATTCCATGATTGAGGGAATCCCATCGCCGTCATCGTGTGCAGATTCAATCCACCAGCGTAGGCGCAAGGTCCCTTCGTCGATGCCGATGGTGTCCGCGATCGAGACATTGAACAATTGCTGTGTATCAGGGATGACGCGGTCGCCGGACGGGGAATTCAGCAACATTCCGGGGTCGGTCGCGTCGATATTGAACAGGATTTCCGAACCGTCCTCTGACCAAATCACAGGACCGGTTATGTTTGCACTAACGGTGAATCCATCGTAGTAATTGTCGTTGGGTGCCACAGAATCGATGGAAAATGCACCACTCAAATCCGTGGTTGAATTTCCACTGACATTCACAAGTTCGACGAGTACATCTCCGGGCTGTGGACTGCTGGACTCGTTGAGGAAATGCACCACACCGGTCGCCCGAAGCAGGTCGCCTCCAGCCACCCATTCATCTTCGAATATCTCAGGGCCACCATCGCTCGGTTCGGTCTCATCCCACAGATGGAAATCCACAATCTCCAGTCGTCTCTCATGATTGGTTTCCTCTGTGGAGAGCCGTTCGGTGTGCAGATTGTCTGTGGTCGTGACTTGGCCCTCCCATGCGACATCTTGCTCTTCGGGCCAGTCCCAGCTCACTTCGAGATCCCATTCCATCAATCCAGTATCCGAATTCAAAGGTTGCCAGTTGCCTGAAACATTGGCAACAAATCCATTGGCATCAATCATCCAACTGCTCGCGTTGTCGAAGGAATAGACCAGCACGGGTGGATTCGAGACACTGGTGAGTTGCGGCGTCATCGCCAGCCAAGAGATGTTGGTAAGTCCCTGATAGGACGTGACCTGAATTCCAATCACTTCCGTATTCCCATTGGGAACCAATGTCTCTGTGGGCAGAATCATCGAACCGACTGAGGGAGGACGGTCTCCGAGGTTGATGTTCAGATTGCTGAGTTCCACGATGCCGGCACTGCCGCTGGTGACGTTGATTGGAATGGTCACATTGCCGGTCGGGTCTGGAGTGGTCCCACTGAGATGCTGATTGATCTCGGACGTCAGGGGCCCATCGCTGACTGTGGGCTGCCAATCATACTCGACATCGACGTTGCCGAGCACAAGTGTTGCATTTCCGGTGACGCCAAGTGGGATGTCAACGAATTCGTTGCCCCAAGCATCTGTGAATGTAGGGGCTGCATTGGCCAACAGAGTGTTGAGGGCGGCAGAGAAGTCTGGTGTGGTCGTGCCATTGCTGAGATTGCCAGCATGGCTCCATTCGGAACTGCCATCATTGCCGACATCCAGCCCACCTGTGACATCATCTGTACCCTCGAAAACTATGGTCAGACGAGGACCGTGGGTTGAATTCTCACTGGATGGAATCGACAGTCTGGACCCGTCGGGTTTGTTGGTATTCTCATCCCCGACCAGCAACAG
>CAXEUI010000307.1:0-1905 GCA_963999335.1 uncultured Candidatus Poseidoniales archaeon | reverse complement strand
CGCAGTCATGCTCAAGGCTGGATTCGGGGACGTCAGGCAGCTAGAGGGTGGGGTTCTCGGGTATTTCGAGGAGTGCGGCGGCTCCCATTGGAGTGGTGACTGCTTTGTGTTCGATCAGAGGGTCGCGCTCGACCACCAGCTAGAAGAGTCTGAGATCGTGATGTGCTTCAGGTGCAGAGAGCCACTATCTATCGAGGAGCAGCAATCGAAGCACTATGCCATCGGCGAGCACTGTCCATACTGCGTAAATCAGTGAAACAGTCCGGCCTCGGTGCCACGGCTTGTAATAGAGGGTCGAGGGATTAAAGAACGCTGAAATTGGGGCGACTCTTGATGGCATACTCCGATGCCGATTTCATCCGCGATTACAACGCGGCCTTGCCTGGTTCGTTTTCGCTGACCGGTGTGCAGGAAGGAATCGTCAAGTTCGGCCAAGGGCCACTGCTCATTTCAGCTGGACCCGGGTCAGGTAAAACCGAGTGTCTGGTCGCCCGTGCATTGTATCTGATACTGGTCGCGGGCATGGATCCAAAGGCAATCCTGATGACCACATTCACTCGAAAGGCTGCGCGTGGCTTGAAGGATCGTCTCAACGAGCGACTGGATATCCTGCAGAAAATGAATCCCGAGAACCAGACCATCCAGGATGCAACGATTCAGGGTATGCGTATCGGCACCATCCACAGTCTTGCCGAAGAGATTCTTGCCGATGGCCGCTCCACCAAATTCAACGGCATGATGATTGTAGATGAAATCCCACTGAAGATGCTGCTACAAAACCAATCTTACCAGATGGGTGAGGGGGGGCAATATGGGCCCTTCGCCAGAAATACCAGTGACCTGCGAGTCTACTGTGATGAAACATTTGGTGGTTCTCGCGACTTCACTGCGCGCCTAATCCAACTTTACCACCACCTGATTGAAGACCAAATCGATATGAAGGAATTGGACGGGGCGGGTGGTGAACCGTTGATCAAATCGTATGAGGCCTATCGAAAACTGATGCTTGACGACAAAAGATTGGATTTCGCTCTGCTCCTCGAACTTTTCCTGAGTGAATTGAATGCTGGGGCCCTCGATTCAGTCGTTGACCAATTTGAGTATGTTCTGGTGGATGAATACCAAGATACCAACCCTATTCAAGAGGACATCTTCTTCGGTTTGGCCGGAAAAAAGAACCTGTGTGTCGTCGGTGACGACGATCAGGCGTTGTACCGCTTCAGAGGTGCTTCTGTGGAATGTATGGTCAATTTCGTTGACGAATGCAACAACAGATGGGGCGCCAAGGCAGCGAAGATGAATCTGGTCGATAACTTCCGATCGCATCCTCGAATTGTCGATTTTTACGAGCAATACATGAATTCCCATCCAACTCTCAACCAAGCTCATACTCGATTGCGTGTCAATGGTAATCCACCACTGGGGCGGGAAGGGAAAGTCATTGCCGAACATCCCGCGCTGGTACTGTGTCAGCGTGCAGATGAACAGCAATCAGATGATGCGTTGGCGGATTTGATTGCTGAACTTTGTCATGATGGAATCGTGGAAGATCCCTCGCAAATTGCCATCCTATCCCCTACTGTGAATGAGGCGACCGCGTCGGGTGTTGGGTATCTGGTGCGTGAGTTGGAGAGCCGGGGGATTCCTGTGTACAATCCCAGAGGCAAAGACATGGCCCGAACCGAGGAGGTCATGAATCTGTTCGGCATGATTAGTCTGGTCATCGATCCGGATGGGAAGTACCCATCCTTCCTGCACAACCATTACGACGCGAATCTAATCCTGTGGATTGAGGAAGCGCGGAATCTGGCGATGACCAATGCCTCAGCCGATAAGATGTCATCGGATTACCTCAAAGCAGCACACGCAGCAATCGCAGCAGCATCGGACAAGAAATCATACTCA
>CAXEUI010000306.1:0-1910 GCA_963999335.1 uncultured Candidatus Poseidoniales archaeon | reverse complement strand
CGGAATGCCCTGAAGCATCTGAAGGAAATCATCGATTCCCGGATTGGCTCCCCCAACTGTCCGGTCAAGAGTTGTGGCATTGAATCAATCCGTAAGATTTCTCAAAAAGTTCAGGATGTGGGTCGACGAGAACGTCTCACAAAAGGATTTGAATCAGGTGAACTGATGCCTGTATTTGGAGGAGATTTAGACAATAAATTCAGAGAATTAGTGAAGGGTGATAGTTCAGTAGTCCTAGGCAATGCAGGTGAAACAGATGAAGTTGTCACAATCGATTTGAAGCGAGTTATTCGATGGCCTACGAGCCTACACGGAAAGTCCGGGTTGAAAGTCGTTGAATTCCCATTGGATCGTCTCGACCCGAATGGTCCAAATCCATTCGACCCACTGCTTGAAGCCGTTCCCTGGAGAATGGGAGAGCCTGATGTTAAGGTTAAATCCATCAAATCTGATGTACGATATCGAATCGGTACTGCAGAAGGAGAATTGGACGAAGGTGAGGAATACTGTGTCGATGAGGCAACAGCCACCTTTTTGGTCCTCAAACGGTGGGCTGACCCCATCGATTAATCTATCACCTACTATGTAGGTGTGGAAGTACATACGCAGCATACGTTAAAGGCTTGCAGAGGGTGAAGTCGCAGTACGGTGGGGCGGAGCGTGTCTGACGAAGAAGAGAATCCAACGCCCCCACCCCCTCTATTGCCTCCTCCATCGGATTTACCTCCACCGCCACCATTACCAGCCGCAGAAGGGTTGCCTGTTCCACCTCCGTTGCCCCCCATGGGTGATCTTCCACCTCCGCTTCCAATGCCTGAGGTGGCGATTCCACCCCCTATTCCTGAGATGATGGCACCACCACCCATGCCAGAGATGCCTGCTCCTCCTCCCATGCCAGAGATGCCTGCTCCTCCTCCCATGCCAGAAATGATGGTGCCACCCCCCATGCCAGAGATGTCCGCCCCCCCGCCAATGCCTGATATTGCGGCACCTCTCACAGCATCTTCTGAATCAGTGGAAGAACATGTTGAATTGCCAGATCCAATGTCTGCACTCGATATACTATCTACCGCCCCCTCTACCCCTGAACCAATATCATCTGAACCATCGACTACGCCAGATTTGCTGATTGCACTTGATTCTCCCTCAGATGACACTGATTCCACTGATTCTGAACTCAGTGTCGCGGATTACAAATGGAAGGATTCCGTTTTGGAAGCCATCATCGAAAAATATGATATCACCGACCGTGATGCATTTTTGGTCCACGCTAGGGCATTTGATGCTAACAAGAATATGTATCTCACGAAGAAGGAATTGACTCAAGCTGCAAAGGAATGGGTTGAACTGACAACTCCGATTGCTGAACTTGATACCGTCCCTGATTCACTCGAAGGAGCCATGCCTGAGGCGGCCGACCCTGAACCCGCAAGTGAATCGGTAGTTCAGGAGTCTACAGACCCACCTCCCGACCTTTCTCCACCACCGATTGCCGACCCGCCTCTAGAGTTGCCTCCTCTGCCAGAAGAACTACCTCCATTGCCATCTCCTCCTGTGATGGAATTGCCTCCTCTTCCTGCCCCCTCTCCTGAATCAACCGTCGAAATCCAAGAATCCATGAACATTGAATCGCCCGTCGATGACCCATCCATGGAAGATACAGAGGATTATCGTGAGTTGTGGAAACGCCGGTCGGACAAATCGTTGCCACAAATGTATGGTGCAATTGATCGTATCGGGAGTGGGGAAATCGGTTCTCTTCTCGATCGCTATTCTGACCGATTCGGCCATGAACTTGATCGTGAGATTATCGTCATGCGACGAGCTGAACAGGACGCCAGGAGAGAAGCCGTGCCTGTTGTTGAACTCATTTCATCCCCCGATGAACCCGAAGTCGATGAAGAGGATGA
>CAXEUI010000305.1:0-1924 GCA_963999335.1 uncultured Candidatus Poseidoniales archaeon | reverse complement strand
AGCTTAGGCGGTAAAATGGATGAGATGTTGGTCGATGATACGGGGAAAAATGTCATCATTGATTTCAAAACTAAAGCCTCAAAGAAATCTTCAGACAAAGGGCCGCATCCTTCAGCAGTAAGACAAATGGCAGCATATGCATGGATTATGGAATCAAATGGTATTCCTGTTCGGGATGAAGCATATCTCGCACACCTCTATCCTGTAAATGCTACCGATGGACCAATGGTTGAATTTTCCAGAGACTTCTTTGTAGTCGAGGTAGGTACAAGTGAAAAAAATGCAATCAAAAGTCTAATGGAAGATGTTGTCGATTGCTTAGAAGGTGGTCAACCTGCCCGAAATACTGATTGTGAACACTGTCAATATCGAGCATAATCAAAGCCATTATACACTATTCATCTGAATCGCCGGGCGTCATCTTGTCCCACAGCAGGACACCGAGTAGTGCACCTATACAGGGCCCCACAGTGTAGATGATGAGATCGATGTTGTTCTCCATGTCTCCAAAGACCCAGACACCCGCCCAACGGGCTGGATTCATCGCTGCACCCGTCAATGGGCCGCCCATCAGGATGTCCGCCATGACCGTAAGGCCGATGGCGAAGCCGGCAATCCCCGCCGGGGCTCTGTCGTCAACCGCTGTGCCCATGATGGCGCTCATCAGTAGGAATGTGAGAACCGCTTCAATCAGAATGGCCTGCTGAGTGCTGACCTCAATAATCGAATCTCCAGGCGCAGGGATGCCCACACCTCCAGCCCCAATCGAATAGAGGATGCCGCCGGCAATCAACGCCCCAGCCAACTGTGCAGCGATGTACTGCATGCCGAGTTTGGGCGTGATTCGATTGCTGGCCATCATGCCGACCGTGATGGCCGGATTGACGTGGCCACCAGAGATGTTCATGGTCGCCGTGACCATCACAGCTAGGATGATTCCGTGGGCAGCAGCGACGGCGAGAAGATCGTCTCCGACGACCCATATTGAGCCCGCACCGATGAACGTCAGGGCGAACGTGGCGATTCCTTCAGCATACAACTTGGCTTGCGTCTCTTTACACATGTGATCACTCTGAATCTTTAGATTCAGACGTGACCCATCGAAGTGCGTCTATGAATCATGCGGAGAGATTCACATTCAATGCACAGAATTCAAGGGGTTAGAAGCCACCCGATAGTGCAATTATGCAGCCGAAGAATCCGATGACTGGATACGAGACAAGAGCCACCGTCGCGCCAATCCCCATCGCTTTTCCACCGCTCGCAGCGAAACCATAGATGATCATCCCGATGGCGGCCAGAGGTGCGGCCATGCACATCAACGTCGATATCACCTGCAATGCTTCCATCGTTGCATAAGTGTCGTCGTCCTCTTCCATTGCTTCCCGGTCATAGGTCTTCACATGGAGGTCGAAGGTGGTCCCATGATCTTCTCCATCATCATAATGGACGATGCCCGTTGCCTGAGTCCAACCCCCGACCGTCTCGCGAACATCAAATCTCATTTCAAATTCTGAGTCGTGGTCTTCACCATCATCGAAGTGCAGAACACCCTCGGAGGCATTCCAATGGCCCACTTGTTCTCTGGTGGTGCCCGAACCATCCCACTCCATGATGATGATGAATCCGTCATCTGATTGGGTTCGACATTCATACCAGGCATCATTGTTGGAATACCAATATGGCAAACCACACCATTCAACGGATTCGTTCTCGTCGAGAGTGAGGTTCGCAGAGTATGCTGTGCCGTTCACGAGAACCCGGGAAACTTCGAAGTTCGGGAATTCCACGGTGCCAAGGTCGACGGTCGAAGTTGTACGTGCATTCAGGTAACGCATCCGGTCAGACAACCTCAATTCGATTATTACCGAGCCCGGATATTCGTTGATAATGAGCTGAACGTACCGATCCGCTTCGCGGCCTG
>CAXEUI010000304.1:0-1934 GCA_963999335.1 uncultured Candidatus Poseidoniales archaeon | reverse complement strand
GGATTACCAGGATTCTTGGCACCATTGGGCCTCATCGCGCTCGGGGCTGCAGCATTGACTCGTCGAGATTGAACGAAGCCAATCCTTCAAGAACCCCCGTGAGAACCTACAACGCTCACGGGGGCTTCGCCATGGATTTCGGATTGACTTTGGAACATATTCCACCCGGTCAGTTTCCCGAGTGGTTATTCCAACAATTGCAAGACCAAGTCCTCCTTCCGACCATGGAACCGCTTCTGGTCGTCCATTCCTCTGATGCCTCTATGGCCGAGTTACTGTCTCGATTGGAGGCCTCTGAGATCGGGCCCATCGATCGTTCACGACATCACACATTGGCCTCATTGTGGAAATCGCTGCATGCCGATTTGCGCTTGCCTCGCTTGCTGTCAACCAGTGCTGCTGCCAACAGATTGCTGCATTCGGAATGTGAACAGGCTGCTCGCGAAGGCGAATTTCCCCTTTTACATCCGACACCAGAACATCGTTGGGGTGAGGGGCGAACACGTGCGCTGGCCCGCTTGGCTCGGACTTTCGATGTCGAAAACATTCGTTCATGGGATGGCCCCGGAATCATCGGATTCAACAGACGCCTCAAGCGAATGGGCAAGAAGATGAATGGTATGCATCCATTGCTGCACCGCCGAACCATCATCGATACCTTGGAAGCCAGTGATTCGACCCCGTTCACCATCACAGGGATTGCCGGCATTGTATTCATGGACCAGATGCCGACATTGTCACAGAGTGATCGACGCCTCTTGTTGTCATTGAATCGATTTGGTCACATTCACCAATTGTGTCAGCACGGAGATGCTCCGATTGGGAATTATCGAATGGGATTACATGGTGCATTTCTTGAGGACGTTCATCCATGCACAGAAGAGACAATGCCGACTTGGCTCCAACCCCACGAAATCTGGCAACCTACACCCTGCGAGCAATCCGTTCACCGAGTGCTGGTCCCTCGGGGTGGACTCGGCATTCCAGCGACACTTGAGATTCTGAGAGATTGGGTTCGATCCGCTGAGCCCCATGCTCGAGCTCTCATCGTTGACCCCGGTTGGAAGAATCGGGCTGAGCAATGGAGACGTGGCTTGGCCGAAGTGGGTCTACGACCCTCGCGAGAGACCACATCTCTGAAGGCGGCTCCATCCATCCATTGGTTGGGCGAGACAGCCTCGATAGGTCAAGGTCCCGAGGCCTGGTCGATGTCTAGAATTCGCGGACTGGGCACTCAACAGAGTCTGCGATTCATCAGTGAATGGTTTCACCATGCCCCGCATCCAGATCACAGTGACTGGGTGCCTGAGATGGACGCAAATCGATTGGAAGGTCTGGCCCGATCGTGGCACATTCTAGGGGGGTATGGCGCCTTATCGAGGTGGCTGCGCGCACTTGCTTCACCCTCATATCCAGCTCCATGGGAAGATCGGGATGAAGCGGGCCGACGAGCCGAATGTACGCAGTGGTGGTTCCTTTCTCTCCTCTCACGATTGTCACCGCTCCTCAGTTCAGGTGAACGTGCGTTGTTGGATGAAACCGAATTGTCTGTTGGCTGTTTCACTGGGGCACAGTTGCCTCTTCCAAAGACTGCGGATGACGGCGATTCGTGGGTTTCCGCAATCTTTTCACATCTCGATTGGGAATCGATGCAGACCGAAGCCGGTTCACTCCAATGCCTCCTTGAGGAATACACCCATTACCACTCATCTCAGTTGACGTTGGAACACCCAATCGTATCCAACGGCCCAAAATGGGCTGAACAATTCCTTGGTCTGGTTGAAGACATGCTAGCACCGACAAAGATTGAGGCCGGAGATCAGATTCGGATTCTGAGACCCGAAGAGGCTCTCGGTGCGACTGCTGACATCATCATTCTCACTCACCTCACCAACGCAGGTTGGGTCTTACGCACTGAGAAACTCCCTTGGCTG
>CAXEUI010000303.1:0-1936 GCA_963999335.1 uncultured Candidatus Poseidoniales archaeon | reverse complement strand
AACAGGCCGCTTAGAATCACCTCGTTGATGACCTCGTTGGCCGGGTAATCGAACAGGTAGGACTTACCGTTACGGTGCGCCACGCCGCCCAACGCTTCGAGCACTTGTTGGGCTTCGGCGAATAGCTTCGCGTCCTGATCCGCCTCCCAGGCGAAGCCGAACTCATTGGCCTGACGCGGTTGCCCCATCAGGATTACTTCGAGCTCGTGAGCGAGCATCAGCAGTTCAACCGCGAGTATGACAACATCTTCCAGAAGCTCTACGAGGATCGTCAGTGGTTCCCGAGCGTGATGGCGCGAGGTGGCACGAAGACAAGCCTTCGGGGCGTCTCGAGCGGCCGAAGCGTCTCCAGGGCGACGATGCCGGAGATCCCCCCTTCGATGAGCGAGGCAATCGCCGGTTGCGCCTTGAAGGCTTGATACAAATCGTAGGTGTGCAGACCCTCTGGAAGTGATTTGAGTTGGACGATGATTCCGCATGACACAGTATCTCTGTTGGTGTAAAAGAATCCACCACATCGCGGATACAAGCCCTTGCTGTTGGGATACTTCTCCCATGCCTCATGACTCATGTCACGGTACAGTGAGAGTGCCAGTTCCATGGCCATTCCACTGGGGGGGCGCTCATCATCGCCGGCAAAGCAGTTGAATCGCTCATCGATTCTTTCCTTGCCGAGGTGAATGACTTCCTTGACCCCAAGGAGCATATCATCCTTGGATTGAGCATGGAGCATGGAATCGAAGTGGTAGGCTCGTGTGAGGACCGAGTTGGTCCCTTCAGCAATCACGACGACCTTGCTGGTCATGATATCGCCATCTTGCACAATGCCACTGATGGAACCGTTGCGAATCTTGTCGACCAGTTCCTTGGGCAAATTGTCGACCTTCCATTTCTGGGCAGCACCATGCCCACTGTCTTCAGCCGGATCGGTCAGGTCTCTGGCATCATAGGAGGCATGGTCGAGTCCATCGATGTGCAACTGGTCGATCTTCATCCCAGCCATGACGAAGATTCCAGCTTCCTCCATCTTCTCCGCAATCCAAGCATCCGCTTTGGCTCGAAGGACAGACCAAGAAGCACGTTGGCTGGGCTCCTCAGTCCCACCTGTGCCATCCCATGAAGCAAAACGACCTTCGACGAAGAGGGCATCCTCGCTGCTCAGAAATCCAACCTTCTTGTGATTGATACAGCGCTCGATGCCGGGGCAATCCATTTCCCAATTGCCGAGATATTCTTCGAAATCATCGAGTTCCCGACCCCACAGGATTCCACCTGTGAGATTCTTGCTGCCGATGGGCTCTCCTCGGTCAACGATGAGGATTCGATCACCCTCAATGCCTTCTTTGAGCAGTTGGAAGGCGGTCGCAGCGCCAGCGAAACCCGCACCGATGATGATGACATCAAAGTCGGTCTCATCGTCCATGGAATCACCTCGGGCGCCCCTCCCTACCTGTGACCCATCCTTGAACTTGTTCTCGCACGCGCACGCGAGAGATACCGATATGAGGCAGCGTCGCTACGCCCTGACATGGTGCTATCCAGTGCGCCGGGCAAGTGCATTCTCTTCGGCGAGCATGCCGTCGTCTATGGACAGCCTGCGGTCGCTGTTGCCATCGATGCTCGCGTCCGGGTCACACTCGAGGAATCCAAGTCTGGTTGGCTCATCGATGGCATGCAATTCGACAAGACGCGTCATCCCCATCTGGATGCAATGCTCAAACGAATGTGGATCGGTGACGGGGGTCGCCCTCTCTCAATACAGATTGAAAGCGATTTATTCGGAGCCGCTGGACTGGGCTCAAGTGCTGCGATCTGTTCTGCTGTTGCCGCAGGATTGTTGCATTTGCATGGGACCCCTGCGGATGAGTTGCCTCTTTCAGGGATTGCAACCACGGCGCATCTCGCTGAAGCTGAGGCTCAAGGGGGCCGTGCCAGT
>CAXEUI010000302.1:0-1938 GCA_963999335.1 uncultured Candidatus Poseidoniales archaeon | reverse complement strand
ACATTCAGTAGAAAAAGCACTCCTCAACTCAAAGAAATAATCGGTTTTCGATGGTTCGGAAGGGGTTATCCGAATACCCATTGAAACGGATACTGAATTTCAAAGGGCTTTCAGTGCGTCCTTCGATAGGCTACCCACTCAACCGAGAAGATCCTCGATGCTCGGGAGATCCGGAACTGTGGGTGTCGTTGGCTGTACAGGGGTCTGTGGCTGCTGTGGAGGGACATATTCGATGGGCGCTGGCTGCGGTTGCTGAGGCACTGGCGCAGGTGCAGGTTCAACTGGCGTGCTCGGTAGAGGTGCCACGGGTCCAGTGTTGGAGAACAGGTCTCGTTCAAATGCAGCCATGGCCAGTTGTCGGCCCCCTCGTTTCTTTTTCGAACTAGAACGCGCTGCCAGGATTGCCGCGACAACGCCGACGTTGAACAAGAGTAGCATGGCAATCATGGCGATCGACCCCGCATCCATCTGGAAGCCTGTTTCTTTTTCACCGGCAGAATCTGATTGACTCGCCCCTCCTGGGTTTGGGTCAACAGGGCCGGTCTCGTTCTCAATCGGCGATTCGGTATCATCGACAATCGGTGGGAAGTATACCGTCATCACCGCATCTTTCCACATCCCATCGATGCTGACACGCCCGGTCAATGCCTTGGATTCATTTTCAATATCCGTGTATGAGGTGTAGTATGTCCCATTGAGGAGATTGGCCCCTTCTGAAACCAGTGAATTTCCTTGCAGCGTCCAATCCATGTAGCAGCCACTTTCACAAGAAATCGTGATTGAAATGTTCGCAGTTCGAGTCTCTGCATCTGGTGCTTCAATCAGATTGAGTTCAATCGAGAGTACAGGACACCCGTTCAGTGAACCCCAGATGAGTGGACACCCATCCACAGAATCCTTCCGACCGTCGTCATCGGTATCGCGTTGGTTCGCCGCACATCCATTTGAATCGGTCTCGGCCAACCATTGAGTGTCGGGGCAGAGATCAACATCATCGTTGACTCCATCCTCATCCGAATCACGCTGGCTGGGTCCGCATCCTGCGGAATTCACATCGTCTTCTCCAACGGGCGTGTTGGGACAAGCATCTTCGAAATTGTAGATCCCATCCGCATCATCGTCCAACTGTGAACTTGAACACCCCAATTCGTTGACCAATTCCTCGCGAGGCGTGCGTGGGCATGCATCGAGGTCATCGGTGACCCCATCTTCATCGGTATCCAATTGTTCGTCTGCGCAGCCGTCTCCATCGACATCTTCGCCCTGTGTGGTGCTAGGGCAATCATCTTCCTCATCGACTACGCCATCTTCATCTGAATCGATTTCCCATGAAGAGCAACCCACACCATTCACATTCCAGCCCGGCTGTGTGTCCGGACATTCATCGACATCATCCATGACACCATCGCCGTCACCATCGAGTTGATTGGTCGCACATCCATCTGAATCGACACTCAATCCAGGATCGGTATTTGGACAAGCATCCTCGTCGTCAATCACACCGTCTTCATCCGTATCCGCGGGTGGAATCTCACACCCATCCGTGCCCACAAGCGAACCAGGCATGGTGTGTGGGCAACTGTCCATATAGTCTGCAACATCGTCTCCATCGTAGTCTGGAATGCCCACCATTTGTTGGAAGAACAGAGCGACGGCCCGATGCGTGGTTTCAGTGGGGTGAAGATTGTCGAAGAAGAGGTACTCTTCCACGTTGGGGGCAATGGGGTCATTGCTGTCACATGTGGCCCCTTCGTGTTCACAAGCGGCGTGTGTGACGTTGGTGATGCCAAAGTGCTCACCTGAATAATACAGCATCTCATATCCATCCCAAACCGGAATCATGTGCGTGGTGACACCATAGGTGGACGTCAGACCTGCCGCCATCGTGTGCATACCCGTGTTAAAGTCGGCAACACGCTGGCCGAGCGCTTGCTTCTC
>CAXEUI010000301.1:0-1947 GCA_963999335.1 uncultured Candidatus Poseidoniales archaeon | reverse complement strand
CGATGAAATTCTGCACATGGGGTGGGGAAGAGGAAGGCCTGCACGGATCAAAGGCGTTCGTCGCCGCTTACCTTGGACAATTGCAGGAAAATCTCAGACTCTACATCAACCTCGATATGAACCACGTAGACATTGATCTTGAGACCCGGGGAAACAGCCTGTGGATGTTCGGCAATGATGCACGCGACATGAAGTACATCAACCAGATTGTCGACCAATTCAAGCAAGAGAATCCAAAAGGATTGGCGACCAAATATACGATTAATACACAGACGCTTGATGGAGTAAAAGGCGAGAGCGATGGGATGCCATACAATTCCGACCATGGGCCCTTCGTCTATGATATCCAGCAGGAACCCGGCGATGAGAGAGGTCGAGCCATCGTCTGTTACGGATCCGGTTCGTGGGAATACCACACCTTCCATGACGACATGGATCGCTTCAACGAAGAATCACTGGCAGTCAGTGGAATCATCTACGGTTCCTACGCTGCTTGGTTGGCTTGGGGATGATTGAATGGCCCTCCGCAGAGCGCATGCCAGCCACATCCTGTTGCGTCAGAAATCCGATGCGGTTCGCTTGCTCTCCGAGATTCAAGAGGCGAGGAAACCTCTGAAGGTTTTTGAGAAAGCCGCCAAGAAATACAGCAAATGCCCAAGTGGTGAAAAAGGCGGTGACCTCGGTTGGTTTCATGAACGACAAATGGTGCGAGAATTCAGTGCGGCCTGTTTTGAACAACCGCTGAATCAGGTCGACCGCTTCATCAAGACGGATTTCGGCTATCACTTGATCTGGGTACACGAGAGAGATGAATGAGGTGACAAAATGAGTACGATTGTCGCCGTCGAGAATTACAAACTCAAGGGCAAGCATGGCGTGTATGACCATGAACGTGAGAAAGAGCAGGTCTTTGTGGTCAGTATCTGGGTCGTTCTCAAAGAACCTGCGAGTGGAGATAAACTGGCAACCAGTGTGGACTATGCCTTCCTCCAACGCACCGTTCACGACGTAATCGCACGTGGAGAATCCGTTCACATGATGGAGACGCTCAGTGACCAAATCATCGAGATCGTTTCCGGGCACCTCAATGTCGCCGGTGTGAAAATCAGGATTGAGAAGCCCCAAGCACCGATGCCTCACGATGGGGGGCTGGCTGTGGTCGAGCGGACGTGGCCTGAAGGGTTGACCTTCTAATCAAGCACCTACGGCCGCAAGGACTGCATCGTAATCCGGTTGGAGCCCTGGATTCTCACCGACCCACTTCCACAACACATCACCCTGCTCATCGACGATGAACACGGCGCGCTCGCTGGCTGTGTATCCGGGCATACCTGCGAAGTCGTGGAGAGCGATTCCGTAGGCTTCTACGGTGGAGCGTGTGTAATCTGAGAGAATGGGGAATGTGATGCCAATCTTCTCTGCAAAGGCGGCATTGGAGAAGCGTGCATCCACACAGATGCCCAGCACCACCGCATTGGCATCGTTCAATCGAGACATGCTTTCCTCAAATGTGCACATCTCGGCTGTGCAAATCCCTGTGAAAGCAGCCGGGAAAAATGCGAGGATGACCTTCTGACCCCTGTAGTCCGAGCCGCTGACCGTGTTGTTGTTCTGATCCAGCAGACTGAAGTCTGGGGCATCATCACCGACGTTGACCATGTCTTGGGCGTACAGCGACCACGCTAAGAACATGCGCCCGATGGCGATGGCATGGGATGGCAGCAGGTCGTTTCGGCGAATGTGGGCGTGGTCATCGTCACTGCTGTGGATTGCCTCCATTGTATCGAGTTGGAGGCCGCCCTGTCCGAAGCCCCACTTGAAGTTCCATGTCATTGGATTGACAAGGAAGATGCCGATGAATTTTTTTCTCGATTTTTTTTGAAAGTGTCAACTGAAATTCTTAGAAGATGTATCGTATGGAGATGGATTCTTACTAAAACTGAAGAT
>CAXEUI010000300.1:0-1948 GCA_963999335.1 uncultured Candidatus Poseidoniales archaeon | reverse complement strand
ACTGGACGCGCCACCCACTCTCCCAAAGGGTGAATCTGTCACTGAAGTGACAAATGTCGAGGCGGTTCGAGAATCAATCCAACCAACTGTAGAGCACGCTGCAATCGACCCAGCAGTGACTCACATCACGATTCTCTTGGAGCAAATCGCAGATGTGTCGGGCCTAGATCGAAAAGAAGTCATGAGAAGGGCCCAGAGAAAACGACGTGCTCTTGGGCCAGTGACACTGTGGATGGCGTTGTTATTGGTCGCCAGAGAACAGCAACTCCCCATGCACGGATTTGTGAGGATAATCACGACTTAATCGGGAGTTGAACCATTCTGTGTCTCTGAATCCAAGACCAAGAATACTGGGAGCAGAACAAGCGCTAAGACGAGAGAAAAGAATACAGTAATCGCTGTCACCATACCGAAATCTTGGATAACGGGCATTTGCGAAAGAAGAAGAATCGAAAAACCACAAATTGTGGTTCCAGCCGAGAGTAGTAATGCGACACCGGTGGATGCATACATTTCCCTCAATCCACTCCACACGTCCCCCTCTTGGGCCTTCATCGCCTCAAAACGACGCCAGACGTGAATCGAGTAGTCGATTCCAAGACCGATCGTCAACGCAGTGACCATGACTGTCATGACGTTCCAATTGAGATTCAGAATCGCCATGGCACCGACCACCCAAGTGGCGGCAATGCCAACGGGAAGAACAATCAGGAAGGCGGGGCCGATTCGGCGTGTGAGTGCCAACAACACGGTGAAACAAACGGCTAGGCTAATCAGTGTCGATTGCAACTGTGATTCTGTGAGTCCATCTAATACGGCTTCTAGACTGACTGAATCCCCAGTGACGTGAACTTTCGCATCCACTCCATTGAGGATGGAGAAGTCATCAACAGTGCTGCGGAATGCAGAGAGAACGGCGGAACTGTCGCTACTCGTCCTGACTTCGATGAGAACCTCCATTCGGATGTAGCGAATGCTTGTATCATCGTCGGTGAATGCGATGACCTTGTTGACGCGATCCGCCCAACTTTCACCAGTCAGTGGGTCGGCCAGAGAATCATTGGTGCTGAGTGATTTCAGGGCCGCTGCAATATCGCCTTCTTCAAATCCATCTGCCGTGGCCAACTTCGATTCGACCAGTCGCAGATTGTGGGCGTCTCCAAAACTTGAATCGCCTTCAACAGCTTCATACAAGATTGGATAGGGCCCCTCGTAAACTGGATGTTTATTCTGACCAGTCGAATGTGGAGAAACCACTCCATTGGTTGACTCGAGCCATGTATCGAGGAAGCCTAGTGCATTGAGGAAGTGAGCATCATCGGGAATGGATTGTGAACCCTCATTGGGTTCCATGAGGATGTAGATGGGTTTCCAGCCGGCTGCGTCGTATGATTCGTAGAGATTGTCTCTGCCCTCCATCACATCCATATCTTCGTCGAGGAAGTCGGACAAATCAAATTCAGTCTCTAGGCGAGCCGCAGCGAAAATAACGGACGCAATGGTCAACATGGCTACGACACCGACCACTTTGGCCTGATGTGTTCGATGGAAACGAACCATGTACTGACTGAATTTTCCAAATCGCATCCACTCCAGATGCTTTGCATAGGAGGATGATTCTCTCTCCATCACCACATGTAAGGCTCCAACCATGATTGTGGAGGATATGAAAGCGCAGAAAACGCCGAATGCCAGTCCGAAGCCAAAATTTCGAAGTGGTGGGAGTGGTGACGCGATATTGGCGACGAATGCGGCCATCGTCGTGACAACGGCCAAGGAAAGAGCCACTTTGAGTGTTTCAAAACCGTGGAGCCAGGCTTTGCTAGCTGACATGCCTTCGGCTCGGAATGTATTGTAACGACGTTGGAGGTGAATACTGTAATCGATTCCAAGGCCGAGAACGACGGGGGCGACTGCCACTTCAAGAATAGAGAACTGGATTCCGGCA
>CAXEUI010000299.1:0-1951 GCA_963999335.1 uncultured Candidatus Poseidoniales archaeon | reverse complement strand
AACCCCATCAGTCGTCTCGATGTAAGGCCCGCCGATGAGATCCACACAGTAGGGGACTGCAGGCCAGATTTCATCGATAATCTCGCGAATTGAACGAGGACTTCCGGGCAGATTGAGGATGAGACTTCGACCTCGAATCCCCGCCGTCTGCCGGCTGAGTACAGCCGTAGGGACGTGACGCAATGAGATGGCCCGCATCTGCTCACCAAATCCAGGCAACATGCGTTCGCAGATCGCTTCGGTTGCATCCGGTGTGACATCACGAGGTGCTGGCCCCGTTCCCCCTGTGGTGATGATGACTGAACATCCAACCTCACACAATTCAATCAGGGTGGCCTCAATGACATCCAATTCATCGGCAACGACACGGCGTTCAATGGTGAATGGATTGGATATAGCGAGTGAAAGAAACGTTGCAATCGCGGGCCCGGACAAATCTTCGTATTCTCCAGAGGAAGCTCGGTCCGAGGCTGTGAGCACACCGAATGTCACAGGGTCCATGTCCGGTCGATGCCGTTCTCGCTAAGAAGACTACTCTTCTTCGTCGAGGAACCCAGCTCGTGCGGCTGCACGCCTCTCTTTACGCTCATCACGCGGAATTGGGGCCCTTGATTCGATGTCTCTGGCTTTGCTTCCACCGGGCATCTTTCCGGTGAGAACACTGGCTTTTGCGTCATGAAATTCCGTTGCCGTCAGCCAACCATCTCTGCGCATGTCTGCCAATCTTTCCAAACGTTCGATCATCTCACTGGAATCGACGGATTCCAGATTGTTTTTTCCGTATCTCCGACCTCTTGCCCAGAGTAATTGTGAGAGTGTCGCCGCCAAAAGACCGTACAAGGCAATCCCTGTGAACATCAGAAAGATTGCGACAACCCGCCCCCCGGCGGTTACCGGGGCGTAGTCACCGTAACCAACCGTCGTTGCTGTCGTGATTGCCCACCACATGGCCTGAGGCAATGTTTGGATACATGTTTCACCACATGCAGCATCTGTAGCATGTTGTTCAAACAAATAAGCGATGAATCCACCAGCCAACCCAACAGCAGAAACGACGAAAATTAGATGTTGAATCTGACGCTGTACTGGTGATTCTTCACTGGTTTCGTGCAATCCGAGCAGATTGGTAGCAAGTGAATACACCTTCGTCAAATGAACCAGTCTGAATAGAACAACGACGCTGAGCGAAGGAATGGCAGCCAGAATGACAGGTGTCAATCCGAGCATGCCCCAACTCTGAGCGCGCCACCATTCAGTTCGGTCTTCAGTCATTGACAGATCCTTGGCCAGTTCAGCGACGAAGAATCCGACGATGGCTAAATCGAGAATCGCCACCACCCAGAACAACGTTGGATTGGAGTTCACGAGATCCTCCTGAATGACGAAGATTACGATTCCAATGGAAATCAGGGAGAAGATTAACTCGAGGTTCTCAACTCGAATCCAGTTCGACCACCAGAAGGTCTTGTCTTCGACGACAACCTCTCCCTCCTCGGACATGGGATGCAGCGGTGAAGAGGAGTTCTTCAGTGTTCGGTGCGCCCCTAAGGGCGCAAGCCCGATTCTTCAGGGTTCACGCATCGTCGAGTGATTCCTCATCGTCGATTGCTTCTTCTTCGGGTTCCTCAGCATTCATCTCGCTCTGGGCCCGCTTCCATTTCGCTGCTGAGCAAAGAACGATGTTGGCAATCGGATCGCCAGTTCGGACCAACGGATTCAGTGCCAATCCAACGATTACGCCTGTTCTGGGGCTCTGAATACTGTGTGTCTGCTCTCCAAGCGGGTCGGTCACAAGTGCAATCTCCTGTCCCTTCTTCACATGGTCGCCAACACTGACAAGGCTGTACAGAAGCCCCCCAGCCTCAGCACGGGCCCACTTTGAGCGACGAACCAATAGACGAATCGCAGGAAGTCGAATATCCCTCTCAATCATTCCGAGGTGCCCCATGAC
>CAXEUI010000298.1:0-1953 GCA_963999335.1 uncultured Candidatus Poseidoniales archaeon | reverse complement strand
GTGCTTCAGGAAGCAAGGGAATTTTTGGCAGTGCTGGAACGGCAGGGATTTCGGGAACTGTGGGTATTGCTGGAACTTCCGGAACGGAGGGAACGGGAATCGGTTCTTCGGATGCAGGGAGTGCAGATTCGGCCACCGATGATGCAGAAGAGAATTCGATGGCGGCGATGCCGTTGTACGTTTCATCTGGAATTTCAGAGGCTGATTGCACTGGCTCGATGTCCTCGCTCTCTGTCATCTCGACGAGTTTGACGACCTGGGCGCTATACTCTTCTTCCTCAAATGCCAGATCTGGACCTTCACCGGCATCGAACTTCGTGACATTCTTGGGTGCATCTGCAGCTGTGAGAACATACTCTTCCTCTTCTTCCTGCTTCTGACCCTTTACCCGAGCAACCGGTTGAGGGGCATCAAATTGATGGTCCATTGAAACAGATTGATCGACCTCAACCAGTCCACCTTCATCATACTGAGAAACTTCAACCGTCATATCATCCATCGAAAATGAGTGGCCGGTCCAATCGACAAGTGGGCTCTCTTCATCCGCTTCCTCCTCTTCATTCTGGAGAGCATCAAAGAGATCATCACTTTCTTCGGTGGTGATTTCAGAGACCGTTTGACGATGTGCTGCAACAGTAAATTCGTAGTAGCAACGGGTACAGGACTCAGCCTCCTCAGCGTTCAACAATTGGCAAAGTGGACAGATTTGACCATCGGCCTGATTCTTCCGCTTTCGGCCGAACATCACCCCACCCAAAAAGAGGGCGCTCTCAATTCCTGTATAAGATTCGCTGCCCCCCGCTTGAGGGTTCGTTGGTTCAAGGGGTTGGCCCCATAGGGCCAATCTATGGGGTGGGAGGGTCCAAAGGCAGCCGTGTATCAGGCCCATTCATGGCCGGCCGAAAAGGGAAGGTGCGCCGCATCAAAAGCGGACCCCGGGCAGGTTCATCCAGACATTCAGAACGCGACGGGGAAAGTGATGGAATCTCTTTTCCACGTTCACAAGATCACTTTGAGCGATTCAATCGTCTCATCGATTTGGAATTGGAAGACGAAATGTCTGCAGTGGAGGAACGTCTTCGGAAATGGGGGCGAGATCGCTTGGTCGAGAATGGAATCACCCTCTTCGAACTGGAAGGACGAAACGATGGATGGCTATTTGGAGAACGAATCATCAAATTGTTCACACGGAGTGAGGCGCTTCCTCATCATCGATTTCGGCATGGAGATATTGTGATTCTATCTCGAAAGAATCCACTCAAAGAGAAAGTGATTGAAGGCACCGTGTTGTCTCGTTCGAGAAAATTCATTCGGATTGTCGTCAAAGAACAGCCGACAAAAATCCGTTCCGATACTTGGCGTCTTGATCGAGGAGCGAATAGAGTCGCCCATGATCGAATGGCAGCAGCACTCGAAGCACTGTTCAGTGAAGAGAGTTCGACTCTTCTTCGAGAGCTAATCTACGGACAAGTGAGGGACATGGAAAGTAGCTCATCGCGATCGGCGAATCTGGGTGGTATTCAGAAACGTCTGATAGCCCAAGCCAACCATCCTGGCAATCTGAATTCAAGTCAATCGAAAGCGTTCGCCAATGCAATGGAATTTCGCCTATCCCTGATTCAGGGCCCACCCGGTACAGGGAAGACGCACACGGCCGTACGAATCCTAGCCGCTTGGGCCCGCAATGGCGCAGGTCCAGTATTGGCTGTTGCAGACTCCAACGTGGCTGTGGACAACCTGTTGGAAGGATTGTTGGAACAGGGTGTCAAAGCGATTCGGCTCGGACAACCAGTCAAGGTTCGAGAATCATTGAGAGAAGCGACGATGGCCGCTCAGATGGAAGAACATCATCTTCGGGAAGATGTGGATACAATCATTGAACTCAATGAAAACGCCATGCGAAGATTGCCGGCTCTCAAAGGCAAAGAGAAAGGATTGGCTCATCGTGATATC
>CAXEUI010000297.1:0-1955 GCA_963999335.1 uncultured Candidatus Poseidoniales archaeon | reverse complement strand
CCCATTGGATTGATTATGGAAATGAGTTATTGGTCAAAAGAAACCATGTTCAGAATTAAAACTGGACAAACAACGAAAAAAGAGGTGGTTCGGAAAAGCATGATGAACACCCTTGTCCTCATATTGGGACTTTGTATCATTGCAGTCATTCTTTGGAGGGTACTCACATCATTGGGTGGCGAGGATGGTTCGTTGCGGATCTAATTAATTAGTCCAATCAAACGACGCCTTGAGCCAACATTGCTTCTGCGACCTTGAGGAAGCCAGCGATGTTCGCACCGAAGACGTAGTTGCCTGGCTGACCGTACTTCTCAGCGGTCTCGAAGGCAGTCTGATGAATCCTGATCATGATGTTCTCAAGTTCACCATCGACTCGCTCTCGTGTCCAACTCATGCGGAGGCTGTTCTGGCTCATCTCAAGTCCAGAGGTGGCCACCCCACCAGCGTTGCTGGCCTTCCCAGGTGAGAAGAGGATTCCGTTCTCGTGGAGAACCTCGACGGCTTCGGGGGTGCAGGGCATGTTGGCGCCTTCTGCGAGAGCGATGCAGCCGCCATCGACCAGAGATTGCGCCTCCTCACGATTGAGTTCATTCTGAGTTGCACAAGGCAGGGCGACAGTCACAGGCACGGCCCACAGGCCGTTGACCGAAGGATCAGGTTGAGATTTCGTGTAGGTGACACCATCGAAATGGTCAGCGTATTCGCTGATTCTGCCTCGGCGATTGTTCTTCAGATCCATAATCCAAGCCAGTTTCTCTCGATCGATGCCGGCAGGGTCGTGAATCCAACCGCTGGAATCACTCATGGTCACGGGTTTACCACCCAGATCGAGGACCTTCTCACAAGCGAACTGCGCAACGTTTCCGGAACCACTGATGGCAACGGTGGCCCCCTTGAATGACTTGTCCTTGGTGGCCAACATCTCGCGCGCGAAATAAACCAGTCCGTAACCGGTCGCTTCGGGTCGAATCAGAGAACCACCGTATGAACGACCCTTTCCGGTCAAAACACCGCCCTCGAAATCATTGCGAAGACGCTTGTACATCCCGAACAAGTAACCGATTTCTCGTCCACCCACTCCGATGTCACCGGCAGGCACGTCGAGGTTGTGTCCGATGTGTCGCCACAATTCAAGCATGAAGGCTTGGCAGAATCGCATGACTTCACCGTCAGACTTGCCCTTGGGATCAAAGTTTGAGCCGCCTTTACCGCCCCCAATTGGGAGTCCAGTCAACGCGTTTTTAAATATCTGCTCGAAACCAAGAAACTTAATGATGCCAGCGTTGTCTACAAAGACGCTCAAACACCAATCAATTTCATCTTCCATCAATTCAAATGTTGCTGCTGCAACAGTGCTTTTCAACAGATTGTGAATTGTGACCGAACCATCTTCGTGTTCTTCATGATTTGGTCTATTTGTTGCATCTGGCCCTGAATAGTTAATCGTTGCCTTAAGTGTTTTGTGGACGCAATGCTCAGACCATGTTTGAGCAAGCGTTTCAAGTTCGATTTCTTTTGGTTCGCGACCTAATTCTTTATAGAAAGCTTGCACTGTTTGCATTTCTTCCAAATCTAAGAACAGGTGTGAATCGCGAGACATCGTTTCTAGTTCAGGGGCAGAAAGCCCGGCCATTGGAATTTCAGGAACAGACATGTCGTGTGCGTGCCCATGGGGAAATTCCGAAGGATGATATGGTTCAAGATGAATTCCGTGTACCACGGTATTTGCAAGGCAGCGGTTTGCTATTAACTCTGCACCAGCTTCATCAATGTCATGAAAGTCGTACCGACGACCTGTTTGAACTCGAACACCGGTGTTGTCGAGCATCCGATTGATTGCTAATTCAACAGCCTGTGCAGCTGGGTCCATCACTCCTGGAAGTGGGTGAATTTCAATCATAGATTCTGCGTGTGGAGGCGATGAGCCAATCAAGTGCGATTCGGTGACATGGTCA
>CAXEUI010000296.1:0-1958 GCA_963999335.1 uncultured Candidatus Poseidoniales archaeon | reverse complement strand
CTGGGTGAACATCACCGGTCAGGTGGTAACCCTTGTCTGAATCATCTTCGACACGGTTGACGCCGACATCAATCACGGTGGCTCCGGGCTTGACCCAATCAGCCATGACGATGTTCGAGCGGCCGACCGCGGCGATGATCACATCCGCTTCACGGCATAGGGCAGCCATGTCCTGGGTTCTGGAGTGAGCGATGGTGACTGTGGCATCTGCACCTTTCTGAGCCAAGAGCAGGGAGAGTGGCATCCCGACGGTTCGGCTTCGGCCGATGACCACTGCGCGCTTGCCGCTCAACTCGATGTCGGCCCATGCCAACATCCGCATCACACCCGCGGGTGTACAGGGCAGCAAACCACTGGCGTCACCTTGGACCAGACGCCCGAGATTCTGCGCGTGGAATCCGTCCACGTCCTTGACAGGGTCAATCAGATCGGTGATGGCAATCTCATCCATGCCTGAGGGAAGAGGAGATTGGACGAGAATCCCGTTCACATCGGGGTCCGCATTGAGGTGTTGAACGGTTGCATAGACTTCGGCAAAGTCTGCATCTGCATCGAGATCGATGCGCGTACTTCGAATGCCCAATCGTGCACACGCACGTTCTTTGGCGCTGACATACACATGAGATGCAGGGTCATCCCCAACGATGACCACGGCCAAGTGTGGAGGAGTGGATAGGGCTGCAATACGCTCGGTCAGGGAGGCTTCGACTGCGGCGCCGCAGGCATTGCCATCAATTCGCGTCGCACCCATGGCCGCGGGGGGGCGCATCCCGCACTTGAGTCTTCGGCGACTTCAAGAAGGGAAGATGGCTCGCCGATGCAGCGCCAACGTAGCTTAGCTGGTAGAGCGGCTGATTTGTAATCAGCAGGCCGGGAGTTCAAATCTCTCCGTTGGCTCCAATCACATTATTGAGCAGTGATGCTCGGCAACATTCCGTGAGTCCATGCATGTGGTGACGGGTGCCTTCGGATACTCGGGCAGATGGATTGCGCATCAACTCCTCGAACAGGGCGAGAAAGTCCGGACATTGACCAATGCGGTTGGCCGGGATGACCCCTTCGATGGTCAGGTCGAGGTCCACCCACTCGATTTTGAGGACAAGGCGGCACTGGTCGAATCCCTGCGCGGCGCGGATGTGCTGTACAACACGTACTGGGTGCGCTACAACCACCACAGGAAGAACTTCGATCACGACATTGCAACTCGGAATTGCAGCATCATGTTTGAGGCCGCCAAGGAGGCAGGGGTGCGACGCGTGGTGCATTTCAGTGTGGCTCACCCCGAACAGGCACCCGGTTGGTCCTACTTCCGAGGCAAGGTGGCCACCGAGAAATATCTCAGAGAATGTGGAATCTCCTATGCCATCATCCGTCCGACCGTGCTGTATGGAGGTGGACGCAATATTCTGGTCAACAACATCGCCTGGATGATGAGAACCATGCCGGTGTTCGGTGTGTTCGGCTTTGGAAATTATCCAATCCAACCGGTTCATGTGAGAGATGTCGCGCGAATCGCCATCGAACTCGGTGCAGGCAATGAGGACATCACCCGAGATGCCGCGGGCCCCGAGAGATTCCGCTACAAGGACTTCGTCAAACTCATTGGTAAGAGCATGGGGGTTCGAAGAATCATCATGCCCGTGCCCCCCCTCATGGGTTGGATGGCCGGATGGACGATGGGGCTGTTCCTCAAGGACAAGGTCATCACACGGGCGGAGATTCGCGGCCTCATGCGTGGACTTGTGGCCTCGGATGAGGAGCCCCTCGGTGTGATCAAATTCAGCGAGTGGATCGAGGACAAGGGCGACGAGATTGGTCGCAAGTATCACAACGATTTGAAAGAGCGTAGTTATTCCAAATGAGAAAATCCAGCGGTGGGATTATGGCCTGCGCTCATCTTGAACAACTGTATGAAGCCCGAAGAGATTGCAGCACTATCCGACGACGCCAAGTCATGG
>CAXEUI010000295.1:0-1964 GCA_963999335.1 uncultured Candidatus Poseidoniales archaeon | reverse complement strand
GGACAATCGTCGGACTCTGACACTTTGACGCTGCCATCCGAATGTCGCTGAGACTCCATTCACAATGAGAATGGCGAGCACCAGATAACCGACGGAATGTTCACCTCTCAGCACGACCAACCAGCCCGCCAATCCGTATAGAATCAGGAGGCTGGCAGCAGGTACCAGCATCACTTGCCGCAATCGATCAGCACCGGGGTCGAGGATTCGAATCAAGGCGAGCCCGGGAATCAATCCAAGCCCGATGAGTAGGGTTGTTCCGAGAAGGATGCTGAACAGACCGGCCTCCAAAACGTCGCCTCCATAGAGGCGACGCTGGTATTCATCACTTGAAGTCGGTGCTTCCGAAGAAGTGTTGAGGGGGAGTTTTCTCGCCATTCCATGGGCGGCATCGATTTCTCGGTCGAAGATTGGCATCCGACCGTAGATTTACCTGATGAGTATGAAGTCCGAGACTTCACGACAGGCGACGATTCCCCGTCAAAATTTGAATTTGATATCGGTCGATACAATGAGGTTCGTCCGGGCATGTACAATACGGAATTATTCACTGAAGATCGATGTGTTCATGTCGGTCTGGATATCGGTGGGCCAGTCGGGACACCTGTGAAATCCATTGCCGATGGTGTTGTTGCATTTTCAGGATACAATCCGGCAGATGGGGATTATGGCCATACTGTCATCGTTCATCATTCCATTCAGGGTCAGAATCTGTGGGTGTTGTATGGGCATCTGGATGCAGCATCTACTGAAAATTGCATACCGGGAAAGTCAGTTTCAGGCGGTGAAATCATCGCTTGGTTTGGTGCAGAAGATGAGAATGGTGGTTGGCCTCCACACCTACATTTTCAATTGTCTTTTCGAGAGCCCACAACCCATGATTTGCCCGGTGTAGTGACTCTGAGTGAACGAGATCAAGCGTTACTCGATTTCCCAGACCCTCGTCTGGTCCTAGGCCCACTCTACTGAGACAAGTGGTCCTTGAGTCCCACGATGGGGCCGATTGCGGTGGGGTCCTTTCCACGAAGGAGCGCGACAGCGCACGACAACCAATCCATCAGAATAGCCGCATAGAGCAACGCCTCTAGATGTGATTCACCTTCGCACAACAAGCCCCATATGGGCTCGACAGAGATGTTGTCCAAGAACCAGTCAAGTCGCAGATCGTTCCGTTCGTGAATCCCATCCCAAGAGAAGATGAGCAGACTCTGGTTGTCAGCAGCATTCGCTTCACCCCAAGCGACAATCTCATTGTGATTCATCTCGGGGATGACTTGAGACCGAGCAAAGATGCCTCCATTCTCATTCAATTGACAAGCGGCACGATAGGCCGCAGGTGCCAGAGATTGTGTGGCCAAGACACTGACCTCACGATTGAGAATGGATTGCGCCATCTCAACGACGACATCTTCATCCTCATCATGAATGAAATCCCAAGCATCGACCGCTTCACCAAGACGTTCCAACATCGCGTTGCAATCTTCAGGAGCACTCATAATCCCCAATCGCCATGCCAAGGCGACTTGGGTGCCAAAGATGTGGCCAAAGGCAGAGCGAGGAGGTTGTCCACCCGGCAACTCAATCCAGATTTGATTGGAATCCTCTACAAGTGATTGCAACGCGCCTCCCGATGAAAGACCCACAACTGTGCACCCGAGTCCAATCGCCGCCTCTACGGCGTCTAGCGTCTCCTCGGTATTGCCCGAATATGACGTGGCGAGAACCAACCAGTTCTCTGAAACCCATGCTGGCAGGTCGTAGCCACGATGAGTGACGAAAGGTAGGCAACCGTCGGCGTCTGAAAGGCAAGATAGGAAATCTCCACCTGAAGCAGATCCGCCCATTCCGAGGCAAAGAACACCAGTGAATGTCTGTTTCTGAATGGAAGCGAGGTCCCATGATTCCGATTTGTCCCAAGCTGTGGACAAGTCGGATGGGAAGTTGCGGATATGGCCCAACATATC
>CAXEUI010000294.1:0-1979 GCA_963999335.1 uncultured Candidatus Poseidoniales archaeon | reverse complement strand
ATTCCCAGGGCCACGAAGTCACGATCGTTGAGACTCGTGCCGAAATTGGACACCCCCAAGATAAACCCGGATGGGTCACAGGCCAAATTGATTTGAGTGAATTCGCCTCTCAGATTTATCTAACCGAAACAGGATGCCGCCGCGCCTGGTTGGCCAAATCAATGGCCCAAAAACTCCCCATTACCTATATTTTGAAAACCCAAGCAGCATCACTCACTCAACAATTCGATCGAACGATTGACACAACCACATCACCTTCCACCACATGGCAAGGCGGGGTCACCCTATCCGGTCGAGAACCACCCAGTGAAATCATCGCACATCGTAGTGATGGAACGGTTGAATGTTGGACGTTGGGTCCGTTACCGGAAGTTGAGGGGGGTTGGCTTGAACTGTTCACCGGAGCGTTTGATGAAGACCACGCAAGCGTCGACGCATCCATATCCCGTGGAATTGAATTGGCGTCAGAGCCAAATGCGTAGGGCCGTTGGCCCCCTTCATGCGCCCATCTACACACTCTGATGTCATCTCGTACGTGCGGGCGCACGCGGGCGCAGCCCACATCATCCTCATCGATCCTGATGACGCAACTCCTGATGTAGCCGCACAGCGATGCGTGGCAGCCGTATCTGCAGGCAGCCGGATGATTTTCGTTGGCGGTTCCAGCGGAACAGATGAGGACAACGTCCATGCAACCGTTGTTGCGATTCAAGAAGCACTCGAACTTTGCAAATGGAATGCCAGCCAGGATGCAGGCCTTTCAGAAACAGATTGGGAAGTCCCTGTAGTACTCTTCCCCCAAGGAGCCGCCGCCCTTTCTACATCTGCAGATGCAATCACATTCATGATGCTCATGAATAGCTTAGATCGTCGCTTCATCATCGGCGAGCAGGTTACTGGCGCGCTACCATTGAAGAAAGCAAATGTGACACCATTGTCGATGGGATATCTCGTGTGCGCGCCAGGGGGGGTTGTTGGGGAAGTGGGCAATGCTGACCTATTCGGGCCCGATGATGCGGACAAGATACAGGAATACGCTACTTGTGCGGAGTATTTCGGTTTCGACCTTCTCTATCTTGAGGCAGGTAGTGGAGCTAACACACCCGTCCCCCCTAATCTGATTCAAGCTGCAAGAGAGTCGTGCAACCTCACCCTAATTGTTGGTGGGGGAATCAGAGACGGCCAAACAGCGAGACAAGCAGTACAGGCGGGTGCAGATTGGGTGGTCACGGGAAATCTGACAGAACAGTTCGATGACCCCGATGAGTTACAACGAATTCTTTCAGAATTCATCATCAATATGCGGAGCACATGAGATGACAGTTCTGTTGAAGTTGTTCATCGGCAAGCTTGTTCTATTGCTGCTTTGGGGGGTCGCTATAGTTGCAGGGATCTATGTCTATCTGAATCACTATCCTGCAGATGGATGGAGAGATTGGCTTTGCTTGGCACCAGTCGGCGCTCTTCTTTCCATACTCGTGATATTCGACCTCATCCCTTCATTGGTCATCAAAATCCTCGATGCCTACCAGACCCGTTATGGATACGCGATGAAGTATGAAGATGACGATGACTGATGTAATTCAGTCTTCTAGTTCATCGATATCTCGTAGTGCTGGGGGCGCAGTACCTCCAGGGGATTCTGATTCTCCAACATCCCCCACCTCATCATCACTACCCTTCCGCCGAGATTTCATCTGTTCATGCGCCTTCAATACCCCTAAGGAATCTTGGAATGCGCTACTGACAACCTCACGTGTCCGTTCCGACTTCCGCATACTATCCGCCTCAGCCGCCAACTGCTCATGCATTTTCTCTAATGTTGCCAACTCAGCAGTTCGATCACTCAAACCACCCTCGACATCACCTAGGGTGAGTTTCAACTCTTGGATTTGTTCATCTCGCTCGAATACCTCTCGGTGCAAACGGCGTTCTCGCCTTCGGATTGCTTCATACTCACGATTACGTTCGAGCAACCT
>CAXEUI010000293.1:0-1994 GCA_963999335.1 uncultured Candidatus Poseidoniales archaeon | reverse complement strand
CATGGAAAACATCCTCAACATTCAATCGCAACTTTTCATCGATGTACATCTTTCCACGTTCGAGGAGTTCGTGAGCGAAGATGTTCATCAGAACTTCGGAGTCGCTGCTGGTATTGACGTGCCGCAGATCCTCCCTGTACAGTTGCTCTCTCAATTCGTCAGCATTTGTCAGATTCCCATTGTGTGCCAAAGAAATCCCATGCGGGGAATTCGTGTAGAATGGTTGTGCTTCGGCACAAGAGGCTGTTCCTGCCGTTGGATAACGGACGTGGCCGACACCCATGTGTCCAACCAGCCTGTCCATGTGCCGCTGTTGGAAGACGTCTCGAACCAGCCCGTTTGCTTTTCGTTGGTAGAGATGTTCGTCATTGCAAGTGACGATTCCGGCCGCATCTTGGCCTCGATGCTGTAGAACGGTCAAACCGTCGTAGATAATCGGTGCAACGGGTTGGTCAACTTGAGCGACGACGCCAATGATACCACACATAGCGCTACCCAGTTTGACGTCATGTGAGGGGGCTTTAGAGTTTGACGGCCCCGTTTTGATTCACCCATTCCAATATTACTTCTTATGATGCATACTTCGATTTCGCTTGTTCCAGCGATATCCCCGCATGGTAGAGGTGACGTTGAATCCACAAGATGCGCACTGACGCTTCTGCTTGTGGTAACTGTGTCGACCACAGCGACGGCAACGGATGTGTGTGGACTTCTGACGTTTGCCCATGCTCGGAGTGCCTTTGCTCATGTTGTCATCACCTCAGCGGCCCGGCGACCGACCGTCTGTATATCAGGGTTGCCTCACGCCCTACGGGCGTTGGAGTTTAGTCTTCCAGTTCGAGTGACACGTCACCATGGGTCGAATCCATCTCCAACAACGGGTCTGGGATGTGTTCTCTTCCTGTGACCAGAGCGAGGAGGAGTCCAAAGACGAGACCCACTGCCGCCAGCATCGCAGTGATACCCGATAACAGAATCACCCCTTCATCACGCATCGCATCAACGGACCCTTCTATCTGCCAATTTGTCAATGAAAGTCCGAGTCCAGTCAGCAGGAATAGACCCACCACCTGTTCTTGCCAACGAACGTGACTGTGAACTGCGCCGAGACTGATCAGCAGCAGGGCAAAACTGGTGAGTCCAAAAGCCAGGGTGAATCCTAGAATCGCCCGTTCTATGATAGATGAGAATTCAGTCCCCCCCGATAGTTGCCAGACGAGGAGATCCATGCTGAAAGCGATGAGGAGCATCAACAGAGCGACAGGCCCCCACCAAGCATCTCTCTCTTCGGTCATCATTCGGCCTCCTCCACTTCGAGATGCAATCTGAGAACAGCGTCCACGACCGCTTTCTCATCTTCAGAGAGCGGAGCGACCACATCCGGGTCTGGTGCTCGCTTTTCAGCCATATAGACCAGCGCAATGAAAGCCAATACAGCGGTTAGCATTCCTAGCAATCCGCCGACGAGGAACATCATCTCTTCCCAATGGATTTGGTGCCATCCAGCGGCTGAGAGCCCTTCAGAACCATTCCGCATGATCTCATTGAACATGACCCCACCTGCAATGGTAAATGCCCCCAGAGTCAGGGCTTCCTTATGCCGCTCATCTCCCATCATGACGCAGAATGAGCCTACCAATGCTGCCACCAGAATCAACATGCTCAGGAAGACATCGACCCAAGCTCCCCAAATCGTTTCTCCAATCCCGTGGGCAATCGCATTGGGTGGTTCAGAGATGAGCATCCATCCAATCCAGAAGAGACCTCCAATCGCCATCAGAAACCCTAGGGGTCGCAATCCCCGGGGCAAGGGGCCCACTGGCGAAGGTCCAGCGAATGTCGCAATCAGTGAACCGACAGCCATCAATGAGACCGGACCCAACATGTGAAGCAGAACTGCCAGCAATGCGGTTTCAGAAGTATCATCTCCCCGAGTTCGAGATCCGAACAGAACAATCAATACCACTGAAACAAAGAAAACAGGGACGAAAAGA
>CAXEUI010000292.1:0-2003 GCA_963999335.1 uncultured Candidatus Poseidoniales archaeon | reverse complement strand
CAATCGTGGTCATTGATGGTTGGAAATTGTACCGCGTCCAGCAGGATATTCCAAACCTCGGTAGTTTTGCCAATGGAGGCATGGCCTGGCAGAGTCAAGCGAGTCAGGAATTGGTGCGTAACATCACCATGCTCGGTGCAATCATCATCATGATTATCGCCCCTTGGTTTCTTGCCGAAAGAAGTGGAACCGCCACTCATTGGGTGATTCTATTCGATGTATTGCTGGGCATTCATGGATGCTGGCTGTTGCTACCAAAGCGGTATGCTCTGACAAAAGATGCACTCTGGGCCGATGGATTCTCAGTGGATTGGAATCGGCTTTGGTGGTCAGGATATGCTGGTGGTTCAAGCATCACTTTGCAGCGCAAAGGATGGTGGCGATTGGCCCCATTGCCATTGGGTGGTTCCGAGGAGGATCTCGCCGCTGCAGCGCTGAGAATAGATGCAATCATGATTGGAGAGTGGGAAACCCTCGCAAATCTGCTCCGTGAAGAAGAGTAGGTCTCAAGTACCCCCACGTCCCCTACGGGGACGTGGGCTGGATAGAAATTGGACCCGATGACGCCACGTCGACGCGAATCGCGAGTCTAGCGGAGCAGATCGCTCACCATTCACATCTCTACTACAACGAAGCAACACCAGAGATTACCGACGCCGAATTCGATGCACTCTGGGATGAACTCAAGGCTCTGGACTCCAAACACCCTCAATTGCGCCGTGTGGGCGCCCCTGTTCCACCTGGTTCAGTGAAAGTGGTTCACCGATTCCCGATGCAAAGCCTCGACAAGGCGACTGGTGAGGATGAGGTCGCGCATTTCGTTGCCGAGACGACCGCCCACGGACGGCGATTCGTGGCCCAACCCAAGTTGGATGGCAGCGCTTTGAGCCTCGAATATCGACGGGGTCGATTGGTGCGAGCGGCCACTCGAGGAAGCGGTGAGCGTGGGGAGGATGTCACAGCCAATGCGCTACGCATCCCCAACATCCCGGATCGCCTGTCGTGGGAGGGGGATTGCCACATTCGCGGTGAGGTTGTCATGCATCTGGATGTCTTCCGTGAGAAGTATGCGGATATCGCCCCCAACCCCCGAAATCTGGCCGCTGGCAGCCTACGCCAGAAGAATATCAAAGCGGGCAAAGGAGACGCTACAGATCTCACATTCCATGCTTACGATGTCCACTTCGTCCCCAATGAGGAGAAACACCCTGACAGTCCCGAAGCGCTCCAGTTCGACAACGACAGCGAATCGATTGCTTGGCTGCGAGAGGTTGGGATTACACCGGCTGAAGAGGTGATTATCGAAGGTACAGAGGACGAGGATACCACAGAGGCATTGTTGGCAGAAACAGAACGCTGGACACAAGCACGAGCAACTGCATCCTGGGAACTCGACGGTGTCGTGTTCAAACTAGACAACCTTCCGAAACGCGAACTACTCGGTCAGACCGCTCATCACCCCCGATGGGCTTTGGCATGGAAATTCCCGCCTGAAGAAGCGACAACGGTTCTCCTTGACATCGATTGGCAAACTGGACGTACTGGAGCGGTGACGCCTGTGTCCCGGGTCGCTCCTGTCGTGGTGAGTGGTGTCACGGTCGAGAACACGACTCTGCACAATGTTGGTGAGGTTGAGAGATTGGGAATCTCAATTGGTGACAAGGTTCGAATCGTCCGTCGCGGCGATGTCATTCCCAAGATCATTGAATCATTGGGTCCCGCTCAAATCAGTGATCTAGAAGGCCGCTTTCACGCCGATGGCGAACCCTTCACGGGTGGCTTGCCAGATTCCACACCTCCACAGGTCCCAAGCGAATGTCCAGAATGTGATACTGAACTCAGACTGGATGGCGCCTTCTTGCGTTGTTCCAACTTATCGTGCCCGGCTCGATTGACGCGTTCCATTCTGTATTGGTGTCGCGCCCTTGAGATGGACGGCATCGGCGAGAAACTCGTTGAGCAGTTGTGTGATACAGATCTTGTGAAGACGATTCCCGACCTCT
>CAXEUI010000291.1:0-2005 GCA_963999335.1 uncultured Candidatus Poseidoniales archaeon | reverse complement strand
CTCTGGGATCTCAAGGGCAAGCAACTCGGTGCATCGGTTCACGATCTTCTAGGGGGTCGCGTGCGCGAGCGCGTGCGCGTGTATCGAAATCTGTGGGGCCGAAATCCGGACGAATTCGCAGAGTCCGCCCGAGAGGCAGTCTCTCAATCGATGACCGCAGTCAAGGTCAGTCCTGCTGGACCTACACCAGATGTTGTTTCCAGAGCAGGGCTCAACGACATGGTCGATGTGGTCCGAGCCGTGCGTGATGCTGTTGGACCCAATGTCGATCTTGCGGTTGATCTGCATGGAAGATTGACACCCGCAGCATCTCGTCGTGCTGTCCATGCATTGGCACCGTTCGACCCATTCTTCATCGAGGAACCGTGCTTGCCGGATGGGAGCGTATCTCACATCGCTGATCTTCGCGCCTTGCGTACCGCACAGCCCATCGCCATCGCCACTGGGGAGCGATTGCGAAGCGCGCACGCCTTTGCTCAGCACCTGCTACCCTCACCTGTCGTCGACATCATCCAACCTGACGTGAGCATGGTTGGTGGCATCCGGGCGGCTATCGAGATTGGTGCGATGGCTGAGGCGGCTCAAGTCTCCATGGCACCACACTGTCCCTATGGCCCGGTTCAATTCGCAGCATCCATGCAGGTGGCTGCAGCCAGTCCTGCACATCTGATTCAGGAATTCCAATCCCTCGGTGGTGCCGGCTCAGGTGGAGGAATACCTGGTGGAGGACAAAATTGGGCGTTCAATCTCATCGCAGAGCCATTCAGCATCGAGGCGGGCCATGTCGATGTGCCAACGGGACCGGGGCTTGGAATTCAGGTCATGGAAGAGCGAATTGAGGAACACATGGAAATGTGGAATCCACATCCGCCCACCGCATGGACTCATGCCGATGGAAGTCACGCTGAGTGGTAATCAACTCAGCATTGTCTCGGTGTCACGACCACCAATCCATGCGAGAATCGGAGTCGCGATTAGGATTGGGAAGCCCAGCAGCACGCCGATGGCGCCGCCATAATCGTGGGACGTCAATGTTGTCACAGATGATACCTCGACCATTCCATCTTCAGGCACGGTGGATGGGAGAATCAGGTGATATGCGGTGACATTGATGAGGAAATCAGCGGCACCGATACCTCCACAATCAGATCCAGTCATCGCGACCCTGAGATTCCAAGTACCTCGTCCGTGCCCCCACCAGATCTCTCTCGAGATGCCCTCAAGTTCCATCCGCAAGGCCTCTTCGGATGGATAGCCCGTCAGATTGGGGCCAAAAGCATCGAAAGCAATCTGCATCTCACCTTCCCAATCGTCTGCTGAAAAACTGGTATCGTTCGTATCATCGGAGAAATTCCCTCTGTCCGGCATCGAGAATGTAGTCGTCCAATGTGGATCTCCAGCGACTGAGCACTGGTATCCCTGAAGAATGACACTGAAGGTACCGGCATAGACGCCTCCTTCCGTGGTGGGAACCTCAATCGTGGCAATCACCTCGTTGCCCGAATTCAGTGAAGCGATGGTCTCGAAAGTGATGGAGGTCTCGTTCCAACCGAGCACGTCCCAACTCTCATCAGTTTCCTCGGATTCCCATTTGAGCAACACGAATGGGCCGGTGAACAAGGCCACTGAGAGGATGAGGCCTGCCATCGCTGTACCGATGGCCAGACGGCGCCGTGAAGCAGAATCGACCGGTTCAACGCCCCACGGCATTGAAGCCAACTTGGCCTGAATCTTGGAGATCTCTTCACGGATGTCGAGCAGATCCTCTCCATACTCATCGCCGAGTCGCAGTTTGTGGAACTGACTGAGACCAATCAATGGACCCAGACAAGCCAACAGGAAGATCAGCCAGTACGCACCGCCCGTCGCATAAATCAGGAAGACGCCGAGGCCGAACCAGATGAAGGTGGCCGCAACCGCCTGTGTGGTCTGGTACAGCGCCATGTGCGTGGGCCCCAGACGGGGGTCGCTGACCTCGGCCCAAGTGGTGATGAAGGTGAAGATG
>CAXEUI010000290.1:0-2013 GCA_963999335.1 uncultured Candidatus Poseidoniales archaeon | reverse complement strand
CCCCGCAATCCTCGCCAAAGTGCGAGAGCGTGCGGCTGAGGGTAAGACGGGCTACCATCACTTTGAGGACAGTCGCGGAGAGTCGATGTTCTACCTTGTAGGCGGGGGAGAAGGGCGGGGCAAGCATCCCTACCGAGTTTCCATCCGCAGTCCGATGTTCATCACAATTCCATTCGCTGCCAAGTGCATGATTGGCTACAAGATTGCAGACATCCCTGCAATCATGGGCTCTTTTGACCCTTGTATCGGAGAAACGGACCGGTGAATTCCATGACTGAAGATATCATCGATATGCGCGGTTGGATTCGCACTGCCATGGATTTCGTGTCGGAGAACACGATTGGCATGTCACGTCACTGGGAATACACAGACAGTGTGGCTTGGTTCCTCACTGAGTTCATGATGTGCGTCATGATCTTTGGCGGCATCATGACGACGCTTCTGGTCCTTCTTTGGATGGAGCGAAAGTTGCTGGGTCGATTCATGGATCGCAGGGGTGCCAGAACTTCTCTACGAAGTCTATGGGTCGGTGAGAATGGTGTAACCGCCGGTGAATGGTGGAATCAACTCCCATTTGGAACCGGTGTGCCCATCGGTCTGCTCAACAAGGCCCTGAATGAATTCGCCGGGAACGACCACGAACTCGAAGCCGTGTCCCGTGTCAAGAATCGCTCATATCATGGGGTGTGGTGGCTTCTACCCGGCTTCTTCCAGAACTTGGCGGATGGCATGAAGTTCCTGACCAAGGAGCACATGGTCCCTGAGAAGGCTGATCGATATGTGTTCGAAATTGCACCATTCTTGATTATTGCGACAACAGTGATGTGCTTCACATTCATTCCACTCGGCCCGAATTTCTATTCAAATAATTCCGAGATGTCAATCCTCTTCCTGATGGCTGTATTCAGCGTCGCACCCCTAGGTGTATTCTTCGCCGGTTGGTCATCCAACAACAAGTACACTTTGCTAGGCGGGATTCGTTCCGCTGCTCAACTCACAGCATACGAGATACCACTTCTGGTGACGGTTCTCAGCGTCGTCGTGCTCTCGGGTTCCTTCAACATGAACGAAGTCATTGAATTCCAGATTGAGAGTGGAGTCTGGAACATCTTCCTTCTTCCATTGGGTAGTCTTCTATTCCTCATCGTAATGGTCGCTGAAGTAGAGCGTATTCCCTTCGATATGCCTGAGGCTGAGGCTGAATTGGTCGAGGGTTGGTGGACTGAATACGGCGGCATGCGTTGGGGATTGATGTTCGCATCAGAATATCTACGCACATACGCAGCGTGTCTACTGTTTGCGCACTTCTTCCTCGGTGGCTGGGAAGCTCCGTTGGAGGACACCATCCCCCTCATCCATTACATTCCACACATCACCTGGGTCTTCCTCAAGGCTTGGTTCATCTTCATCTTCTTCGTCTGGTTCCGCGCCGCCCTTCATCGCGTACGTACGGACCAGATCCTTGAGTTCGGATGGCGCTGGTTGCTTCCATTGAGTTTGGTCAATCTGGCCATGGCCACCGTTCTGCGCCTGTGGGTGTATGATGGTGTCAAGGAAGAATGGCCCATCCTTGTCCCCATCCTGATTACATCCATCAGTTTGGCTCTATTCATCTTGTTATCGATTGACGAAGACCCAGAGGCATTGGAAGCACAAACGCGACCTTTCAGTGTTCAGACGGTTGACGTGGCCAGTCCAGGCCAACACAGGGAGTGATTCAAATGGCCTATCACAAGCATGCAACTCCGAACTTCCGCAATCTGATTATTCGTCCCATGTGGATTACGCTCAAGGCGGCTCTCCGAACTGTTCCGTACATCGGTCGTGCGAAGTTCCTACAAAAACACGGAACCAGCAAACCATATCACGGACAGAAGACGAAAATGTGGAACGAAGATGAGTTTTCAAAGAAAGTGAAAATGAAGATGGATGATAAAGAACATTTTGTCATGGATGAATTCGATCGTCAGAGATACACTGCCCTCGCTCACCAGGCCTATGCACCAGATCGAG
>CAXEUI010000289.1:0-2019 GCA_963999335.1 uncultured Candidatus Poseidoniales archaeon | reverse complement strand
GTCGACCCTTGGATCCCGAAATGATGGCCGGTACTGTGCGTCTGGCTCCAGTTCTGAATCCTCCCGGTTTCACCCGACAGCTCCGATATTTCCCCGATGGTCGCGACCTCAATCGTGAATTCCCCGGTTCAGAGATGGGTTCAACCACGGGTCGAGTCGCCCATCGTGTTCTCAGTGAACTCATCACCGGCTCAGATTTCCTCCTCGATTTGCACACCGCAGCCACCGGTCGTGACAATCTTCCACAGGTTCGGGCCGACCTTGCGGATCCTCCAAGCAATCGAATCGCACGCGCTTTCGGCATCGAGGTCATCCTTGATTCCAAAGGTCCGAAGGGTTCGATGCGTCGTGCTGCCTCTCGACTCGGAATCGGCTCGCTCACCTATGAGGGTGGAGGCGCCAACCTCGCAGACCACGAAGCGGTCCAGATCGCCATTCATGGCATCTTGAATGTGCTTCGAAGCCTGCACGTGATACCCGGCAATGCGGCCCGCCCGAAATTCCGTCTTCTCGCCAGCGGTTCGACCTGGGTTCGTGCTGATGAAGGCGGCTTGGTCGACCTCTTCGTAAGTCGAGGCTCCTTCGTCGAGACGGGCGAAATCATCGGTCGGATCGTCGACCCACAGCGCCCTTCCGAAAGCGTGGACATCATCTCCCCTTCCCGTGGCATCTTCATCTGCACAGCAAACAACCCCATCGTGACACCGGGAACCCCTGTCGGTCATCTTCTACCCGTAACTCGCGGTGTGAAACTCATTCGAAAAGGATTGGACAAGAAGACGAATCGACTCATTGTATCTGGCTCAAAGGGTGAGCCCATCTGGCGCGAGGACTTCGAGGTCGAGGAGATCATGATCGAAGGTGAATGGTCGGGTGGAGCTGTCGATGCAGAATGGCAGCGAGATTGGCAGAGTTCTTCTGAATTGGAGCACGTTGAAGCCGCAGAAGAAGAAGACGCGGATTGAGCCACTTTCTCTCAGATTTCCCTTTGGGAACCGTTATCGTTTCCCCTGCCTCTCCCCACTTTGGAAAGTGAGACGTATGTATGCAAATTCACGCCGCGCCCTGATGCTGATAACGGTCTTCTTGGTCTCGATAATGAGCCCATTGGCAACACCGATTGAACCAGTAGAAGCACATGCTGGTTTCGGAGGAGAACCCCCTCTCCGTGTCAAGGTCTACCTCAACCACCTGTACTCTGATGATGACCTCGACGATGGTGGGGTCGGCGTCTCAGGATGGGATGGCGACGCTGAACTCGCATTTATGGGCCAAGTCGACCATGTTACGCATGGCAAAGGGATGCACGGTGATGGAATCCATTGGAACATGGATGATGATGATGGGACTGGTATTTTGTGGGGCAACACAGATGATCGCGTAGAAATCACTCGCCCTCCCTGTTGGGAAGGAGAGGTTGAAGAAGATTCAGATTGTGATGGAGAAAATGATAACATTGACATTGACGATGACAACGATGGGATTCCTGATGAATCTGACGACCTAAACGATCCTGATGGCAACGGCAAGGAAGGTCGCCAAGAACTGATGCAGGTGTATGACTTTGAACCACCGAAACTTCTCTGGCAGCACGATGAGTGCACAGAAGCTGAAGACGTGAAATATTCATTCGGTGTCCGTACAATTAGTTCGTTCGATTGGTGGTGGTATACTCAATTGATTGGCGCTCTCATTGCCATTGGTGGTTTGACTATAGCGACCGGGGGCACTTTTGCGGTAGCCATGGGCGCCACAGCAGCAACAATCTCTACTGCTTCTGTCATTGAACAGGCTTGGGAAGTATTCGTCACTGGGACCGAAGAGTTACAGCCGAGAGTGATAAACCATGAGTTGCAGATAGGATACAACAACATCTTTCCTTCTTCCGAGGCTATGGACATCAACCAAGGGGGCCCAGTGGGTGTGAATGTCACGTTGGAGATTGAAACATTACCCGACCGCGACGAGTATGACCATTACCCTTGCGACGACACCCTTCGTTCCGATGATTCTGAAGAG
>CAXEUI010000288.1:0-2037 GCA_963999335.1 uncultured Candidatus Poseidoniales archaeon | reverse complement strand
AGAAGGTCTCCGCTTCGCGCATTTCCTTCTGCAACTCACCCATCCAATACTTCTCGCAGTTTTCTCGGGTCATGGCCACCTTCTTCTGGCGGACGTGCTCACGGATGTACTGGCGGAACTTGAGAGCCTTGGTGCGGTTGACGCCTTTTGGCGTAATTCCTTCCCAGAGATTGCTGAACTGCTCGCGCTTGGTGTTGAACTCTTCGTCACTCATGCGGATTCCTCGGCGTCGGCGACTTTTCACCCCTCTATAACCGTGCCGACTCCCCTACGGGGAGAAGTCGACTCAAACCAAATCATCTGTGCCTTCGTCGAAATCATCTCCATAGAATATCTCATCTTGACTCGGTCGTGGTACGGGGTTTGGAGTCTTGGACGAATCTTTGGGTTCCCCTTTCTTCTCATCCTCGGGCATCGGGCGGGGTGGAATCACGAACGAATCTTCCTCGATTTCCACTTTTTCAGCGGGTGCCAAAAAGGCATTTTTCTCGGCTTCTGTTCCTTCCAGAGATTCATCAATCATCAGTTCTTTGAGCATGGTTCGAATCTGGATATCAGTTTCCTGCTCCAGCAATTCTGTCGCTTGTACCCGAACCTCAGAATCGACCATGATTATGGGCAACATCTTGATGCATGACATGCGGATATTTCGATCTGAATGACGTGTGCCATCACTGATCAATCTCTGCATTCTGAAGGAATTCGGGTCGAGTTTCTTGGAAGCCTTGAGGGCCGATAGGCGAACCTTTTCATCTTCGTCAAAGAAGGCAATTTCCAGTGCGATTTGCGTGACTTTGGGTGCGTGAACAGCGAGTGGCAATAAGGCCCGAGCAGCCTGTCTCCTGACAATGACAGCCTCGTCCTGTAGACACCATCCAATCAAGTCCCAAAGTGTGGCCGACTTGTGCTTAGCGAGACGTGAGAGAAGGGCCGCTGCCATACCTCTGAGTTCACCCTCTTCCTCTCGAATCAGTTCATCGATATGGAGTTCAGCAACTTCAGGCCAAGCATCTGCGACTTGTTTGAGTGCTTCAAAGGCAGAACGACGGCGTGCAGCGTCGTCGGACCTCAATTCTCTACGCATAATTTCTTCGGTGACTGATGGGAATACCGGAGCAACGATGACAAGGCATTTCTGCGCGGCTTTCTGCACCTCCTCATCGACATCTTCCAAGAGTTCATGTAGATGCTCGAACAATGTTTTCGAATGCTGCAATGCACAGTATGGTAAACTGGTCAATGCGGCGATGCGCAATCGGGTGTCCAGTGATCCGAGTGCGGCTTCCAAGGTGATGTGGGCTTCTAGTTGTTCTCGGCCGCGAATTCGAGGCAATGCTCTCACAGCATCCGATTGGCGCATCAGTCGTTCCCCATTTTTCCAAGTGACAGCATGGACCTCGATTTCACCACGGGCAAGAGGAAGGATTCTGTCTAGTGGGATTAGATCCCAAGGACCTTCACCGGGACGATAGGCGAGGTCGAGGCCTTTTCGGCGTTTCCGACCCGTTCGCAAAGGTTTCCCTGTCTTGGGATTTCTAGCAATATATTCGCGCATACAATCTCTCTCAGCGTGCACCCCGACCTCTTCAAAGCCACCGGTCCGACGCCGCGCACGAATCACTAGTGCATGACGTTTGGCCCGTGACGATGAAGAACTGAGTGGGTCTCCTTTCGGACCGATACCATGGGTCAAGCCGAGGAAATCACGCCCGACATTGCCATTCTATTGGCTCAGACCTGGCGCACTCGAATCAGCGAATCGATTGATTGCGAATCGATTTGTCGGATTTGGGCGTTTGATTTCGGTTGGTTCGATATGGAGACTGCATCGCGCGTACGTGACAATTTGATTCAAACTGGGTGGCTAGATGTATCCGGTGAAAGTCTTCAATCGGGAATCGACATTGGAGGTGTTGATGTTCCATTCGGATGGTTGCCAACAATGCGTATACTGGACGCGCCACCCACTCTCCCAAAGGGTGAATCTGTCACTGAAGTGGAAAATGTCGAGGTGGTTCGAGAATCAATCCAACCAAC
>CAXEUI010000287.1:0-2040 GCA_963999335.1 uncultured Candidatus Poseidoniales archaeon | reverse complement strand
ACCCGCGGCAACCAATCCGAGGGTCAATCGACCTGAATGCGTCCCACCACCTCGTAGATCTGCGGCCCCACCAGTTCGCGTGGATTCGGGCAAATCGGCATGACCGGGACGAGGCTGGTCAGGTAGAAATCCGTAGTCTCTTGGTTTGGCATCCTGATTGCGAACAAGGAGCAAGATGGGGTAACCTGTCGTCTGACCTTCATAGACACCTGAGAGAATCTCACAATGATCCGGTTCAGTTCTAGAAGAGAGGAAACGGCGGCCTGGTCGACGTCTTTCAAGATCTTCAATCAACGTTTCAACATCGATGGGGACGCCGGGCGGCACTCCCTCAAGAAGCGCGCCCACAGCGGCGCCATGGCTCTCACCGAAGAGTGTGACCCGTACTGAATCGCCGAGACTCATGCCCATCGCTGCACCCTCCGGGTGCAGCGCGAGAACGACATACCCCTTATGCCTCACCCGAACGGAAGGTGGTTTCAATCGTCTTCCATTCTCGGGGTTCGATTACTTGCTTGACTCGGCGAATGGTTGCCTCTTGAGCCTTGGGGATAATCAGAGCGATGGCGGGGCCGGACCCTGAAATGGTTGAAACGCGACAGCCTAGAATGCTCATGTCCCCACAGGCCTTACGACCGTATGCATCACCCAGTGCGGCTGCGACTGCACGGCCATTCTGAATCATCGCATTGAAAATTTTCTCCTGTTCAATGGCAGTAATCGCCTGCTGGAATTGGCCAGCGTGCACCTGGAATTGCTCAGGGTCCGGTTCAATCGTTCTGGGACCTCGATCCAGAATGAGAATCTGCCAGTCTTGGGATTCTTCAATCTGACCTTCCATCAAGACGCCTTCAGCGGCGGGTAGGTTGGGATCCACGACTTTCCAACCTGGCTCGACTGCAGCCCAAGAATCGTCAACAGAACCGGTGAAAGAACAGCCACACGCCAGTTGAGCATCGGCTGCGATATCGACAATCTGGTGATTCTCCAGCGTGGTCTCTGTGGCGTCACACAAGGCCTGGATACAAGCGACGGCCAACGCTGCACTCGATTTCAATCCACGACCGATGGGGATTTCGGAGCGAACAGCCCAATGCAACTCTTCTGAATCAGGGAGCGGATGGCCAGCCTCAGACCAAGTTTCAACGACAGCGAGAAGCAATCCATGGGTATCTTTGGGCTCTTTCTTGACCGGGGAATCACGCAATTGTACTCGAGTCGAAAGCTCGATGCTCACGGTCGCCCCATAGCCAGCGCCAAGAGCATGGAGGATGCTAATCCCCCCGTGACCTTCACCCCGACCCAGAACCGCCATACAACCCTCTCCTTAACGCTCCTCGGCCACCGACAGAACGGTTTGGCCGATATGCCTAGCGCTTGACCCAATACGAGCGAGTAATAAATCCCCCACGGTGATTGAAGTCACGGAAGGCATCTCTCCTAAGGGAGAGATGAGGCGGACAGTCTCCGCCTGTTGGAGGAATGTCTGCCCTACAATGCCACTTTCGGGATGGTTGAATCGAACGAGAAGGAATGGCCTAGACTCAATTTTCATGCGGCCGATGACTGCACTGCGTACAATACCATCAGAATTACACACTGAGATCGAATCGCCTGCGCTCAATTCACTGAGATATTTCGTGGAACCGTCGTCCATTAGAACGTAGGCGTGAACGGCTCCTGCATTGACACGGAATGGACGCGGAGGGACGAATTCGCTCTCCAATGTTTCACCATGAATCAAGGCTAGAGCATTGGAGGATGAGCCGATTAGAAGGCCTTCACCGACTTCTAGAACGGAGGTGAGGTCAACGCAAACACGATCGCCGACTCCACCATCTTCGATGGAGACAACCTCGACGGGGACGATGTCTGAGTCATCATCAATCGCAATCTCATTGCCATCGCTTTGAGTCGCAAGGCGTTGGGCTGCGATGATCTGGGCGTCCGCCCAAATCTCAGCCTGACCTGCGGGCAACAACAAACCATCGACACCGGTCTCAAGAGCGAATGCAGCACCCTGAATGGCTTGCCTTGAAT
>CAXEUI010000286.1:0-2047 GCA_963999335.1 uncultured Candidatus Poseidoniales archaeon | reverse complement strand
TGCAATCTCCTCATCTGCATTGGGGCTCCCGACTTCTCATCCCTTTCTGAGGGTCAGATGGTGGCCTGTGTCGCGGATCCGTTCCGTCACCCTGATCGCGTCCGTCAAGCGATGGACGCCAAGGTGACGTTGATGAGCATGGACATGATTCCTCGACGCCTGTCTCGCGCGCAGGCGATGGATGTGAATTCAAGCCAAGACAATCTCGCTGGTTACAAAGCCGTCTTGATGGGTGCCTCTCACGTTCCAAGGGGCATTCCGATGATGACCACCTCTGCAGGCACCGTTCGTCCCGCGAAGTTCGTCATCATGGGCAGTGGTGTTGCCGGATTGCAAGCCATTGCCACGGCCAAGCGCCTCGGTGCGATTGTCTACGCTTCTGATGTCAGAAAATCAACTGCTGAACAGATCGAGTCTGTCGGGGGACGATTCATCGAGGTTGAAGGCATGGACGATTTCGAGGATGAATCGGGATATGCGAAGCCGTTGACCCCCGAATTCATTCAGAAAGTGAACGATACAGTTTGCGAAGTCGCTGCCGATGCCGACGTCATCGTGACGACAGCCAGAATCTTCGGTCGTCCAGCCCCCATCACTGTCCCCGCATCCGCCGTTTCCGTATTCAAGGCTGGTTCGGTGGTTGTCGACATGAATGCCGATGTCGGCGGTAATTGCGAACTCACCTCTCCAGGTGAGGTCATCACCACTGAGAACGGGGTGACAATCGTTGGCACCACGAATCTACCGGGCCAACTCGCATCTACAGCGAGTATGCTTTACTCCAACAATCTAACCACATTTGTGAGCTCATTGGTCAAAGAGGATGAAATTGTCATTGACCCAAACGACGACATCCTCTTTGGTGCCCCGGAAGGGAGTGATTTCTTCGTCTCAGGAATGGGTGGTGTATTGGTTTGCATGAATGGCCAGATCCATGAGAAGCAAACCCGACTGGCAGGGGTGGTTGAATGAGTTTGACCTTGACGGCCTTGGTGGCCAGCATCACCGTTTTCGTCCTCGCAATCTTCCTCGGGTTCGAATTGATTAGCAAGGTTCCACCCACACTCCACACACCGCTGATGTCGGGTGCAAATGCCATCTCTGGAATCACCATTGTCGGCGCATTGATTCTCTCCAACACCGCATTCCACGACGGTCATCCGGGCATCTCGGCTTGGTTGGCCTTTGCAGCTCTGGTCATGGCGACCATCAACGTGGTTGGTGGGTTCATGGTCACCAATCGAATGTTGGAGATGATCGCTGGTAAGAGGAAACGAAAGGGAGGTGACTGACATGGTCGATTCAGTTGTATGGGACATTGGGTATCTTGTCTCTGCTGCTCTCTTCATTCTGGGAATCAAGAGACTGTCGAGTCCCAAAACCGCACCACAAGGCAATCGCCTCGGTGCCTACGGCATGCTCCTTGCTGTTCTGGTCACAATGGCGAAGATGTACACCGAGGAGATCATCGGGCTCGAATTGATTGTCGGTGGCTTGGCTCTGGGGACCATCATCGGCGCATGGATGGCCATTCGCGTTGAAATGACAGGCATGCCTGAATTGGTCGCTTTGTTCAATGGATTCGGCGGTGGCGCATCTGCCCTCGTCGGTCTTTCAGAAGTCTTGGGACGAATACAGGTAGGGAACATCCCTAATCCTGGAATCGAACTCTATGCCACATGGGTGGCAATCGGTTTGTCCGGCTTGATTGGTTGGCTCACCCTCACTGGCAGTCTGATGGCCATGGGCAAACTGAAGGGCGGATTCTACATCCCCCTGACCAAGAAGGACGACCGAGGTCGAAGAAAATGGGTTAACTTCCCAACATGGGGGCCTCCATGGCTTAATTTCGTCAAGGTCAGCCTCTTGGTTGCTTCTCTAGCGCTCATCGTGTTGATGATTCAAGAGCCCGAAAATACGGATTACATCTATGCTCTGGTCGGCATTTCGTGCCTTCTTGGCATTCTGTTTGTCATCCCCATCGGCGGGGCCGACATGCCCGTTGTTGTGAGCCTCTTGAATTCAATGTCCGGCATCGCCGCTGCAT
>CAXEUI010000285.1:0-2050 GCA_963999335.1 uncultured Candidatus Poseidoniales archaeon | reverse complement strand
TTTGAATGGGTCCCCCTATGAAACGTATACGTTTCAATCGGTACCCATGCGACATAGTCAGGAACCTGTGTATTCAGTGACACGGATCCCCATTCCGCCACGCTTGGCTGGACGCTGCATGATTCGATCCATCTTCTTGTGGAATTCGGATTCAAGATCGACATTCATCGCCAAGGCGTTTCCTAGCATCAGGATGAAGACGTCCGCCAATTCTTCGGCGGCCTCTTCCTTCGGTTTTCCCTTGGTGATTGCTGCGGACAATTCACCCAATTCTTCGATTACTAGAGCAAGACGGTATCCCATGTCATGTCCATTGTTCTCGGGGCTCGCGAAATCGTGCTTGTGATGGAATTGGGCAACACGCCCCATCATCGTCTGCCATGAACCATCGGGCTGTTGTGCCGCCTCAATCTCTACCCATTCATCCACGCTTACCGGCCTTGTCATATCGAGAGGACGGGTACAGAGGCCGATGAACCTACTGTGAGTCAGCAATCGCCATGATTGCGTCCCAAACACGCGCGCGCATGGATGCAGCGAGGTTTTCGACAGCGTGATGATTCACCGGAGCAAGGGCATCTTCTGGATCTTTTCCAGCCGCCCAATTGCTCGAGAGGAGGAGTCCAACGTACGGAGGAGTCTGTTCAGTCATGCATCGAGACTCCCCTCCAATCGTCATGTTGGCGCAAGTTGCCCCCAATCGATGGTAGGCCTCGACATCTGCTCGGCTCTCGAATTGAGGGCCACTGGCCTGGGCGACCACCTGCTTGTACGCGTTGGGCCCGGCATGCTTCTGCGACTTCAGAGAGTCTGAGGCAATTTGGGAAAGGGTTCGATTGAAAATTTCAGTTCGATTCTCATGGACAGCAGCATGATCATGGAAGGTCCAAACCGTTCCTGAGATGTCGAGGACATCATCCGCGACACCGACGACGCCAGGTGGAAAATCAGAATCCATTGAACCGACGCTCCAAACGCTGATTACTACAGAGGGGGTGAAGGAAGTCGCTGCATGGACATTGGCTCGATGTTCAATGCTGTGAGGTGGATTCACGTTCTCATCTGGACTGTGATGTCGATAAATGAAGAGAATCTCATGTCCTTCCACTCTGACCAGTGTGCAAGGCACTTCGCCCCATGGGGTGTCAGAACGGAACGTCTCTACGGATGCACCGTCAGTGGATGTGGCCAACTCGGTCATCCCGGTGCCACAAAGGACAGTGAGACGGGCCATGCGGCCTCACCTACTCGTTCAAGCGGGCGATCAACTCGTCCTTCTTGCCAGAGGTCTTCTTCCCTGCGGCCTTCAGAAGCTCCTTGAGCTCAACGACCTTCATGGATGCGTAATCGGGTGCATCGGAGGCCTCTACAACATCCTCTTGCACTTCCTCAATAACCTCTTGCACTTCCTCAACAACCTCTTCTTTCAAGCGGGCAATCAACTCGTCCTTCTTTCCAGAGGTCTTCTTCCCAGCGGCCTTCAAGAGATCCTTGAGCTCAGTGACCTTCAACGATGCATAGTCAGGTGCATCATCGGGAGACTCGTCGGCTTCTTCATCCGTTTCATCTGCATCTGCAGAGGCTTCAGCGGCTGCGAGTACATCGGGTGTCTCTTCGTCAGAATCGTCATCTTCCAAGGCGGCATCCAATGCGGCCTTCTTCGCCGTTGCGGCCTTCGACTCATTATCAAGGATTTCATCGAGTGTAGGTCCATCTTCAACAACCACACCTTCTTGCACAAGTTGACTCTTCCGAATCATGACGATTTTCATAGATCCAATCTTTCGTGCGGCCTTCTCGAGCGATTCTTCAAGTTCACCAGAAAGAATCTGCTTCTGTAGAGCAATCCAAGTGTTTCGGGCAGCCGCCTGAAGAATGACATCGCGACATGCGTCACGAATCCCTTTCTTCTGGCTGGTCTTGACTCGACCTTGGGTAATCAAGAACGGTTTGATTCGGACATAATAGCCATCTTCAGTAATTGTATCGATGACGTCATCGACTTTTCCTCGATAGCGTCGCACTTGGCGTCGCACGTGATCCTTGAGTA
>CAXEUI010000284.1:0-2062 GCA_963999335.1 uncultured Candidatus Poseidoniales archaeon | reverse complement strand
ACCGCAGTGGAACCACTACCTCTGACTGCCCAGGCCCGTGCAGAGGCTACAGCCTGCTCCTCACCAAGGCACCAACCCTGCAAATCAGGTGTTTCCTCCTCAAGTTCAAGCAATTCTCGAATCTCTCCGGTTTTTGTCGGTGTTTGATTGGTACTGGAGACATTGTCAAGTTGAATCCATGGACTGGGATGTTCAATTTCCACCGCCGGTTTCACAGGCTCAAGGACAGATGTGAGATCAATGTCCGATTGCGAGCCAGAATTGCAAGTGAATGTGTTAGGTAGACAACCTTGGACATGACGTGAACCGTCGAGCAGCGCTTCGATTAGAATCCATGGTCCCGTGCGACTCTCGTCTTCAGAGAACGCGGCATTGAATCGGTCTTCAGGTTGCCACATCGGTGGGTCGTGAACAATCATGATATCCCATTGAGTTGAGAGACTCCCTGCATCCCAGTCGAACGTTAACCATTCACGCTCAATCAGTCCATCTCCAACGTGCTCACGGAGATGTAGAACACTGAGTTGAGCTTCGACCCGCCCCATGCCACCCGGACCACCTTGCAATTCGGTGACATTGACTTGTCCTTGCATTGAGATTCCTGTACAATTCGAGCATTCTGCACTGACGACACCTTGGACCTGGACATCCACAGTCGCTTTTGCTCCTCTGTCGTAATCATCCAGTCCCAGTGCATTCATTGATGCTCGAGTCGAAAGGGTGACCGTTCCGGACATTTCGGTGACTTCGAGATCGACTTCGTTCTCTGGATTGCCATTGAAGCCGATTGACAGCGTAGCCAAGACGACAAGTCCCAAAACAAGCCATTCAGCCGAGGGTGACATCGGTTTGTTCGTCACTCTGACTCTTCCTCGCAAGGAACTTCTTGGCGATTCTCATCATAACAGGTTTCATCCTCCTGCTCGTCGCTTTCTGAGGTTCGATCTTCTTCACCTGAGTCATCTTCGGAATCGTTTTCGCTCATGTCACAGTAGTATTTTTCTCGGTCCGGAGCATAGGTCCATGTGCCACCTTCCTCTTCACATTCCTCTTCAGTCATCTCAGCCTCATCGGAACCGTCTTCTTGCTCTCGATCATCGCGTTCAGCGCAGCGCTCCTTGCATTCCTCTTCCGTTCCACCGCTTTCACGGCATTCGTCGAAACATTCCTTGTCGCATTCACGATCCTTCTCGTCAGTATCCTCTCCGACGAGTCGGTCAAGGTATCTTTCACCGATGCAACCGGCCATAGATGTGGCCAGAAGCAGGGTCGCCATCAGAAGCACTGTACTCTTGCGCATGAATGGGGCACTACACAGTAGTGATATAATTCGTTCGGGGCAAATAATCAGTTGAACCTCAACTAATTTTCTGCATTCTCTCAGTCGTAATCCATTCGTCCCAACTCGAATCAAATCCAACATAGTGAATCAGGTGATTCGCGCCATTGCTTTCGAGAATGTTGGCATCCCACCAACTCCCCTGCCACTCGACCTTGATCTGTTCTCCGACACCATAGAGCGCGTTGAATGGATGGTCTGCAGGTGAGCTTGTCCAGCCAGTGGGTCCAACGACATACACCGTGTTATTCGTCTCGACTCTGGCGGTTGCCCTTTCGTCATATTTGATTCCGAGAACCGTCGAAGTTCTAACGGGCCCTTCCCCGAGTTTGGGATGTGCGTAAGCATATCCCGTCAGGCAACCATCGACGATTTCTGCATCACGAATGACAACCTCATGTTTGTGGTGCACAGGCTCAGCATCATTTTCGGAACTAGCCATGTATTTGGCCAATTCACGGTAATCGATTTCGGAATCCATTGCGATACCAAGTGTAGCAAACTCTGACAGCACCTCATCCACATCGATGGGCTCGTCTCCGATTTCAGTGAGAATCTCAAAATATTGCTGAGCCGAAATGGTCCCTGTGCCATGTTCGTCAAAGACTTGAAAAGCCTCAATCAATTCTTGTTCGGCCCCAATGACATTTTCCACATAGTCCTGTACTTCAACCGAATCCTCTTGCATGGATTCAATCCGGCTCCATTCCACATGGTCTTCCA
>CAXEUI010000283.1:0-2081 GCA_963999335.1 uncultured Candidatus Poseidoniales archaeon | reverse complement strand
GCATATGCGACCCGGGATTCAGAGATGGTCCAACGCTCCTATCCTCGTTTTACAAGGTGCTATAGATGATTGGACTCCTGCACATTTTGTCACTGAATTGGCCGAAATCATCAGACCCCACGGTGCAAGTATCGATGTTGAGATCTATGACGATTCTCACCATTCATTCGACTCTGAGAAACCGTTGGAGTGGTTGCCCGACGCGATTCGGCTCGATCATCGAACCGTCCAGATTGATGCCGACGGTAATCTGTGGGCTGAGAAGTTGCCTGGAGAGATGATTCCCTTGAACGAACCGATGGATAGGTTCGCAGCGTTCCAGTTCGCTCAGAACATCGGATGTCATCACGCTGGGAACCCCGAGACGCGATTGCTTGCATTCAATCGTGCAAGGCAGTTCCTCATCGATACAATCGGAGATTGAGTGGACCCGCTCGGATTTGAACCGAGGTCTGATGCTCCCAAAGCATCGAGCATAGCCAAGCTAACCCACGGGTCCAGTGATGCTCGGGCGTCACTCAACGGACATGAACATTCTCATGCGCGTTTCCAACGATTCGGGGCCACTCTGAGAAGTTCACCTTCTGCAGAGGCATGCTCGGCGAATGATTCGGGGTCAATGGGAAGATTCAGGACGCTCAGAGCCATCTTCAGAGAATCTAGGGTGATGAAACCATCTTCGCCCGTTGCCATGGAAAGTATGGTGGAGCCATCGACGGGTTCGGATTTTGAGGTCGTATGGGATTGTCGCTCATTCCCGACCCATGCCCTCAACTGATCACGAATCTCAGGGGGGACATTGGCCTCAGAAACGGCATCGCTTGCTTCGTTGGCATTCATGTGGCGTGACAAGATCTTGGATTCGGAATGATTGCAATGCGGGCAACGCAGATTCGTTCCACGTCTTGGCTTGCCGAATGCCTGTTCACAGGATTGGCACATGAGCACGAGCCAAGACGGTTCCATGCAAGGACTCAGACTGCGGCGGTTGTTGAAGACTGCGTTCAAAATCCAAAGTCGCTCTTGCCACTTCCACTCAATCCGCTCGGGCCTCCAAGGCCCCCTCCGATACTGGATACACCCACATTTCTGGATCGGGTCGGACCACTTGAACCACCGATGTTGAGGCTGTTGGGAAGAATCAACGCCGCCAGAACGACGCCATGAAATCCCTCCTGTGCCTCGATTTCGTCAACTGCGCATTCGAACATGGCACGATTGTCGTCATCTTTGCGCAGTTCCAGATCACGATTGCCGAGTTTTCGCTGCAGATTGCGGCGGAGTTCGGCCTCACATTCCTCCATCGAACCTTGATGGGACATCGTAGTGACAATCGCACACTCATCTCCTTCTGGAGTGGTGCATAGTGCCCACGCAACACCTGCAGATGCAATACCTGAACTGTGGACTGTTGCCTTTGACAAGTGGCACTCAACCAGAGTACCCATCGGGAGGTCCTGTGGAGAACCGGGTTCAAATCCCATCGGCAACATCGCACCTTCTCCACGAACCAAGCGTGCATCGCCAAGACCCAATTCGACCAATGCCTGGTCCATCGCATGTTCCTCGTTCTCACCGAATGGAGCCACAGCGGTCATCAGCCATCCTGCCAGGGCGCCCCCCCGAGGGGCCGTTGACTTGCTTCGAGTGCGCGAGCCAGAAGAGGTCCCGATGTTGAAGTCCATGATGCCCCGAGGAGCGTTCAGTTCATCAAAGGCAGGGTAGACGGGGTTGCATGGCCAACCCACGAGCGAAGGTTCTCGGCCTGACCTTCGGCATGCTTGCATTCGCCTCGATATTGCTGATTGTCAACGAAGGAACGGTGGGGGCCAATGCTTGGGCGTTGTTGGCGCTGTCCGGCGTTTTTGCGGCGGGCGCCGTCATGGCTTTCTTCCAGCATGAGGATGAAATGACTCATCCCGGAAGTGAGGCCAATCAACCGGTTCAGGTTCATCAGACTGAAGCGCAGACACTGCCTGATCCGGCTGAGGCTGGATTCGATGTCCCAGTGGTCTAGATCAAACGAATCGTTTCCAGATTCTTGGGGGCGAATGTTCGGACACGATAGGTGCTGGCAAGAT
>CAXEUI010000282.1:0-2086 GCA_963999335.1 uncultured Candidatus Poseidoniales archaeon | reverse complement strand
CAGATTGGGCAGCGCATCGCCCACCGCCTCGACAACGGACAAGGGCAGAACGGCGGGGCCGGCCCCGAAATTGTGAATCCGTTCGGACACATTCCCTGCTGCCCACGTCGGGCATTTGAGTGCTGTGCAAAGATTATCTCTGAGGGGGGAGAGCCCATTCTGTGTCGAATGCACTGCTGCGATTGTGTGACTACACGATGCTCGAGCCTGAGGGTGACATCGAGGCGTTCCTTGTGGAGGCGACTGAGCATGATTTCGCAGCCATTTGCGTACTGCCGGAGCACGTCCCTCTGGCTCGTTCCAATTACACAGGAACCATCGCTTGCGCTGCGGGCGGATTTCCCAATGGGGATGGCCCTCTGCATGAGCGAATCGCTGAAGTCAAGCAGGCGATTTCCGATGGTGCAGATGAGGTCGACATCGTGATTGATTTCGATGCGCTCATGGATGGAGATCGGAACAAGGTCGCCACGGACCTTGCGCAGATGAGACAGGCCTGTGGAGACAAGGTCCTCAAGGTGATTTTGGAAACCCCTGAACTGGATCTCTCGTATGTTGAACTGGGTGCCAAACTTTCACTGGAATTCGGTGCGGATTTCATCAAGACCTGCACTGGACGACGTGGCGGCTGCACCCCCTTGGTGGCACAAACTCTCGCTGAACTCCTCTCCGCCTGGGGTCATGAGAACAAGGGCAAGGCTCGGGGCCTCAAACTCTCGGGTGGCATCCGTGAACCCGGTCAAGCAGAGGGTTATCTCGACATCGTTCGAACCGCATTGGGTGACGGTTTTGTTCATCCGGCCACATTTCGTTTTGGAACCTCAAGCATCCTATTCTGACCATAGGTCAGATAGTAACCAATGATGGGGAATGATTAGAAGAGAATTGCATGAATGAGCCCCAGAGGGGCTCTGTTTAGAGGGGAGGTTTGAATCATGACTGCTGATGACACATCCTCTGCCCGTTCGGCATTGCTGCTCTCTCTGCTCTTCCTCGCCTCTATTTTTTCTGTGCCTGGTCTTTTCCCTACAGTGAATGGAGAATATGTGACCCATTTCGGTAACAGTGGGTTTCCCCAGTCCGTCAACATCACATTTTCCGGTGAAGGCTACGATACCAGCACCACTCTGATTTTGGGGGCGAACTCGGTTGTCAGTGCGGCCTCACTCGATGTTCGAGGCTGGCAGGGAGCCGCAGGCGAAAGCCCGACCACCATTGGCATCGATGTGGGTGATGACGGGGATCTGGAATGGGCCTTTGGTGGTTCAGGAAACGGTTCCTTCGGCCATGTCGATGAATTCTCCAATGGTTGGCATTCTGTCGGAGTCAATCTCTCCACCGGTTCGAATTCAACCTATTCGATTCGCTTGCCACTGAATGCAACGGTCAGTTCGGCATCTATGGAGGTATCAACCCTCAGTGAACTCACCCTCAGTGGAAATGACGTTGAGGATGCGGCAATGCGTAAACCAAGCCCTTCTTGGGGAAATTCCACTCATCTGGACTGCAATTATGGAAATTCCTCACTCATTTGGATTGGAAAAACAGAGTGGTCAAATTGGAACATCTACCGTTCGGTCTTCTGGTTTAATCTCACGCAACTTCCTGCCGTGACTGTATTGGATGCGAATCTTTCATTTTGGATTGCAGATGCCGTGAACAACGCCAATACCGGTCAACCAGTAACCGCTCAGCATACCTATCGTGTGCATCCCCTACTGAAGGATTGGATCGAAGGCATGGAGTCTGGCTCTCCGGCAAATCAGGGCCCGGGTGTGTCGTGGAACAATGCGATTGACAATGTGACTGGAACCGACTACGCTTGGTCCTCTTCAGGTGCATCGGGCGCTACTGATCGAGGGGGGGCGCTTGCCAATGTGACGAACAGTCCCGCCAATCTGGAACACCATTGGCTCGAGTTCAACTCTTCCGGGCTGACCAATCTGATTCAGGGCTGGGTCAATGGAACCATTCCGAATCAAGGGCTGTTGCTGGTGGGAGATGAGAACACCAACAAACCGGATGGATCCCGATTATCGATTCCCTCCAGTGAGAATTCAACCCATGGTCCTCGATTGACCATCGT
>CAXEUI010000281.1:0-2097 GCA_963999335.1 uncultured Candidatus Poseidoniales archaeon | reverse complement strand
GGTGGTTCTTCCGGCATTCGTTACGCGGATATCGAACCCGACAAGGTCGTCATCAATGAAGAACTCGCAGAAAGCATCGCTGCGGGGGTCGGTGATCGGATTGAGATCCACTGGATCGATGTCGATCTCGAAGTGGGAATCGTTCGCGATGAAGTGAACCTGACCGTTCAGTACATCGTTTCCGATGTCAACACAGGTCATGCGGGCAGTCGAGAACCACTGCTGTTCACGACGCTGGCACAGGTCCAGAACATCACTGAAAAATCCGATATCATCACACAAATTGGTATCGCTGTGAAAGGGGACGGCACCGAGTCAATGGACAATGAGATTGCCGCCCTCGTCAATTCGACATTGTTGGCTGAAGACGCGGGCTTCACCATTGAGACCAACTCTGAATCAGGGATGATCGCCGTGGCGAGGACCACTGGAACCGGTCAACTGCGTAGCAATGAGGTTTACAATCTCACAACGCTTGTCAACGAATCAGAATTCACACTTCAATCGATTGAATTGCTGCAGGTTCCTCTTTACAACATCGCACAGCAGTGGCTGAACCTCTCCGGATTGGCCTCTGCGTCAATCTCATCAATCGAGCAGTCCGACGGTTGGGATTGGTATGCCACAGGGTCGGGTCTTTCACTACAGGAATCGGATGGACAATGGTGGATTTGGACCCCGGATGATGAGGATGATGAATCGATTCGCGACATCCTCTTACTCGGAAATGAATCGGCTTTAATCGCCCACGTGGATGGCGTTCGGCACATCGATCTCGCACCCGATGCCCTCGATACAGATTATCTCGAATCTCACTCGATTGATGCCCTGGCTCGATTCTGCCCTGAGGGCGATTGTCAAGCCGCCACCTATCTCGCACTGGAGGAGAACGACGGTGATGTCTGGCTTCATTCATCCCCATCGAGTCTTGATGACTGGTCTTCTGTTCCGCTGCTGACGGATGGTTCCGCTCTGGGTGTCGATCTCGCGGTTGATTACGATGAGATTGTTGTCAGAATCGGTGGGATTCTGGGCAGTCAATCCTGCGTTGGAAGCGATGCCGCCTCCCTCTCATGCACGTCGGATGCGACCGAGCGTCGCGATTTGTTCGAACATGCCGCATCCACTTGGGTCATCGAAGGTCAATCGCTCTTCCTTCTGGATGATGGCAACACGACCGCGGCTTGGGAATATGGATTGCCGAACGGGACACTGGTGGCCCATTCAACGGATGCAGTCTGGATTGAGGATGCGGGCCTGTGGGCATGGAACGGTTCTGCTTTCACGTCTCTTTCCATTTCTTTGCCACCGGCTGCCAACGCCGATGATGCTGCGTTGAGTCTAGATTCGGAACGCCTGATTGTCACGACGGGTTCCGGTGTCGCCATCTTGGATGATGACAATCTGACGGGCCGCCTTCCCTCTCGAATTCGCATAGATGCTGTGAATCGCGTTCCGTTAACGGTCGTTGCCATCGAAGGAGGTGATGCGATGGGCTTCCCTGATGTCCAGAGCGGTGACATCCTTGTTTCCGATTGGGCAGGGGAGACTCTCAATCTGCAACTCGGCGAATCCGTTCGACTGCGCGGCTATCTTCCGGCTGCTCGAGGCCAATTGGAGGGGGAGCGCCTGATTATCCAAGACGCCAATCTGAGCCTTCCCGCTCCCCCCGGACAACCCTCGTTCGCGGACATGACATTCGGACTGGTTTCGATTCCCGACGCTGAACTGCTCGCTGGTGGAAATTCAGGGGGTCGCACCTTGGTCATCATCGTCGGACCCGGAATGGCCAATCCCGCCGTTTACGACGCTGTCCTCGCTTCAGTCGAATCTTGGGCCGATGAACAGGCGGATCTTGATTCTTCAAATCTGGATCTCTTTCCCATCAAGCAGTTCATGGTCGAAGCGACCGCCGATGCGGGGGAGCTCTTCTCGATGCTCTTCCTCATCTTCGGCTCGTTCGTCATCTTTGCAGGCATCCTTCTCGTGATGAACATCTTCGTCATGCTGGCCGATGAACGCAAGCCCGAGATGGGCATGGCGAGAGCCATCGGAATGCACCGTGGAGATTTGCGTGTCCTGTTCGTACAAGAAGGT
>CAXEUI010000280.1:0-2100 GCA_963999335.1 uncultured Candidatus Poseidoniales archaeon | reverse complement strand
TGGCACTCTCTTCTGGGCCTCATCAGGGACGCCAAATCTGGCCGTCAGTGTCGAGGAGCAATTCACTGAATCGACGATTCAAGTCACCGATTTGGTCGGCGCTCCCATCGCCGGCGCGTTCGTGAGCGCGCATGGTTTCAGTGAAACCACTGATTCTTCAGGCGAGGCCATCCTTCCGCTCCTAGCAAGCGGCTCCTTTGTCGAAGCAGAGGACCCTGGCAGCGGCATGGGTTCCAGTGCCACGCTATCCCCACCGGGAGGAGAGATTCAGATTGCCATTGTTCCAGGAACAGGTGATTGGACGATTCCGGCAGGGGTGGACGCACGTTTGGTCAATGGTGATTTCACTCTGGATGGTGATCTAATCATCGAGAGCACCGCTTCACTCATGCTCATCGATTCAACACTATCCATGCCGGAAACGGCGAATCTGACCATCCAATCCAATGGTCAACTCAAGGGCGACAATGGATCACTGCAGGGCGGCACAGGCTCGCTGACTGCTGGTGTGCCCTTCAAGGGTGAAGGGAACGGTCTGACCATCTCAACCTCACTGACATTCACATGTTATGATCCGTGGACTTGGGTTTCAACATCACTCACAGGTCCCCTACACCTAGACCAAGATTGCGAACTCATTCTTGATGGTGGCCACGTATCAGGCGCCCTCACTGTAGAGACTGACGCCAAATTGACACAACGCAGTCATCTCAAGGTCACAGTCATTGATGCTGGGAATGCCGTCGAAGGTGCCAACGTATCCATCGCTGGTGCCGTTCAGCAGACCGACGCCAACGGCGAGGTCGGCGCGTGGTACACATGGAAAGTTGTAGACGAGGACGGCGAAATCGATACCAGCAATCAGCAGACGGTTGTGATTCAGCATGCCAATGTCAATCGTTACCAATCATGGGATCCAACGAGCAGCGTGGAAATGGAAGTGATGATTTCGACCGTTCCGACGGGCACCATTTCCGGATTGGTCAAACTTGAACCCATCTTCTCACCATGGCATCTGGGGGGCGACCTGTTCATCTCATCAGAGGGGAGATTGGAGATTCTGCCCACTGTGGAATTGTCTCTCGCCCCCGGTGTCGGAATTTCCGTTGAGGGAATCCTCACCTCGAGCAGTGCTTGGATTGGTGGGACGGCTTCCAGCGGAATCTCTGTGGGCTCGGGCGGAAATCTGCAGATGGTTTCAACACTCTATTCTGGTGGTCCGATTACGGTTGGAGATAGTGGATCGGCTTCCCTTGCATCGATGACCATTTCAGATGCTCCAATCAGCGTGAGTGGTTCCGGGGTCCTCGAAATCATCGGTGGTTCAATTTCCCAAACAGACATCTGCATTCGAGCCACGGGAACACTGAATCTTGCTGGGACTTTGATTGAAAACTGTGGAATGTACGCGCTTTGGTCCACCGATGCATCTCTCTGGGTTGTGGATGTCGTCCTCGGGAGTGGTAGTTCAAACGGAGCATGGATTCAGCAGAGTTCAGGACACCTTTCGGGTTGGAACACGACAACCTACGATGGAGATGGCTCTGCGCTGTACTTGCAGATGGTCGATGAATCCCTTACAGTCACTGACATGACCTTGTCCACAGGAAGTGGTGAATCCGCAGTCCATATCGAACGAGCAGACGATTTCTTGTTCAGCGACTCAACCATCACCGGCGCTCCAGGCCTGATGATTGAAGAGAGCGATATGCGCCTGCTCAGAGTGGATCTGTTCGGCCCAGGGTCAGGCAGTGGAATCACGGTCCATGGCACCCCCTCAGCAGGCATGACCATCGAGGATTGCGATGTCGATGGATACGCGACTGCTCTCCATCTTGAAGGCGGTATCGAAGAAGCGGAAGGAATTGGTGTCAGCATCGTCAATTCTTATCTTCACGGTGCAACATCCATTGAGTCCAACACGCTTCCATTCACCTTACAAGGTGGCGAATTGGATGGTCTCATACATTTGATTGGCATGGACAAATCATGGTCTGCAAACATCATCGATTTCGAGGAGTTTGAAGTCAATATCACGGGCGATGCAATTCTGTTTGTTGCGCATACATGGACAGTCGATACTCCTGATGATGTATCGAT
>CAXEUI010000279.1:0-2103 GCA_963999335.1 uncultured Candidatus Poseidoniales archaeon | reverse complement strand
ACATCGATCATGATTCAAGCGACTGGAAGGAAGCAATCGAGAAAGCAATGGTGTGGGGGGATGTGATTCACACAGGTCTCTTCTTTCAGACAAACGCTCGGTTGACCCTCGAAGAACAGGAGCCGGTACTCGATGAAGGCGGACCGCTCGCCTACCGTGAACTTGGTCTGAGCAAAGAGGAAACAGCGCGCATCGTCTCGCGAATGATGTGAACGCCGCGTCTGAACTTGTTTCAATTCGATCTCTGTATTTCATTGGCTAGAGGGGGATTCCAATTGCCACGTTTTCGACCGTGGTCCAGCAAATGCCAATACAATGCAACGGCGGCTTCAGTCTCGGGTTGATCCGTGATTGACACAGAATTTTTCTTCCACGCATTCATTGCGAATAATGAAAATGGGAACAGACTCAATGCTGGGCCACATGCGGGTCCGATTCGAGATGTGAGCCAAGGTCGTTCGACCAGGCCCGATTGCTCTATTGCATCCTTCACTCGATTCCAATCGCCACCCATTTTTCGATTGACCCATCTCGATGGATTGACGGAAGAATCCATGCGGAAACCAGCGCCAGCCAATGGCCTCGCCATCCAAGTTGCAACGTATCCTCCAGGTGCACGAAACCAAGGACGCCAAGAGGATCCGGCATAGGCTGAAATCCGATCTCGGGCTGCGACCAGCATCTCTGAGAATCCAGCTGCATCTTCGGGCCATGCTGACCAACAACGATGGCCCCATCCATGACAAGCGATGAGAATGTTGGGCATGGCCGATAAGGTATCCATTCGTTTGGTGAATTCTGGACAATCCAACTGTTCTGCGATGAGGAAGAGTGTGACTTGGGGTCCGTCTTCAGCCCATTCGATGAATCGATCTGTGGCATTGAGCAAGTGTGTTGAGGCACGATATCCTTCTGTTCGCCAAATTGGCATGGACTCGGATGAACGATGTGGATGACCCCGATGAGAGGGATGATGAATCTCATCATCCGTATCGACACTCAACCATGCCGTCATTGTGAATCCTCCAATGGAAGCCGAGGGATAACCCAGCAATCATGCATCACCGGCTGACCGGCAACTTCGACCTCAATCTTGTTCTCCAAAGAATGACCACCCCATCTCTGGACTGCAGATTCAGCCGTTCGAACACCAGCCAGATTCGCGGGATTGACCCCCATCTCAACCGATGTCAAACCACCGCGGCCAATCCAATCGAGGACCGCGTCAATCGATTGGCTGGCAATGCCTTTGCGTTGACAACTGGGGCGGACCCAATAGCCGAGATTCCAATGCCCTACAATCAAATGAGGAGTATAATCAAGCGCGATTAAGCCAGCAATCTTTCCTGAGAATTCTACGGCCCAATGATAGGATAATCCTCCAGCACCATATCGGTGAACCTCTTGGAGATATTCTTCAACTTGAGATGGAATCGGTTCTTCCAACTCCAGCCATGGCATCGCTTGATAAATATCGGCACCACTCTCATCCATGGCTTCAATAATCTCTGAAAAATGAACTGGACCTGCTGGTAACAAACGCAGATTCATGTCGCATTCGATTGGAGTGATTGAGCGCACGATGGACCCATGTGCTCGAGGGATTTATGCCTTCAGGCAAGGAGATGTTGGACAGCCTTGGCCACTTCAGGAGAATCTGGATATTGGCTGCGAGCAGATTCTATCATGCGGCGCATGACTTCTTCTTGTTGAAATCGCTTCAGCAAAACACCGACATGAAAGACCAGATCAACGCGGTCTCCAAGATGTGGACCTAAGCCGACCATTGTTCGCTTTGAAGCATCAATGTCTCCACTCTTTGCAGATTCCATGGCTTCCCTTAGGGTCTTTCGCACCGTGGCATCATCCCATGCATCCGACTGTGGCCATGGCCAAATTCCAGAAGATGCTGGTTCTGGAGTACTGTTTGGTTTGGGCGTTTCAGGAAGCAAGGGAATTTCTGGCAGTGCTGGAACGGCAGGGATTTCGGGAACTTCGGGAATTGCGGGTGTTGCTGGAACTTCCGGAACGGAGGGAACGGGAGTCGGTTCTTCGGATGCAGGAGGTGCAGATTCGGCCACCGGTGATGCCGAAGAGGATTCG